>NZ_JBYSWF010000084.1:0-18282 GCF_058780865.1 Pseudomonas sp. GP01-A4 | reverse complement strand
CCCCCCCCCCCCCCCCCCCCCCCCCCCCCCCCCCGGGGGATATCCTGCTGCACATTCGTGCCGAGCAGATGGACCTGTGTTTCGAATTGGCCACCCAGTTGATGGCGGCGCTGGGGGATGCGGTGACGGTGGTGGACGAGGTCCAGGGTTTCCGCTATTTCGACATGCGCAGCATCATCGGTTTTGTCGACGGCACCGAGAACCCGGTCGGGCGCAAGGCGGTGGGTTTCACCATCGTCGGTGATGAGGATCCGGCGTTCAGCGGCGGCAGCTATGTAATGGTGCAGAAGTACCTGCACAACATGCAGGCCTGGAATGAATTGTCGGTGGAGGCGCAGGAGCGGGTGATCGGGCGCACCAAGCTGTCGGACATCGAGCTCGACGATGCGACCAAGCCGAGCAATTCCCACAGTGCATTGACCACCATCACCAAGGACGGCGAGGAAGTGAAGATCCTGCGGGACAACATGCCCTTTGGCCGGCCGGGCGCGGGGGAATTCGGGACGTACTTTATCGGCTACGCGCGCTCGCCAGAGCCTTTGGAGTTGATGCTGGAGAACATGTTTGTCGGCCGACCGGTCGGCAACTATGACCGCCTGCTGGACTTCAGCACGGCGGTCACCGGCGGCCTGTTCTTCATACCGTCTGCGGATTTGCTCGAAGAACTGGCCGACCGCGTGCCTTAGGCCAACAACCCGGTGCTCACCGCCACAATCAGGAACACCCCCAGCACCGCGCGGTAGATCACGAACGGCCAGGTGGAGAATCGCTCCAGGAACTTCATCAGGCCCCAGATCGCGAAGAACGCCGACACACTGGCAACCACCAGGCCAAAGATCAAATGCGGCCAGGCGTGGGCGGGCAGGTCGGCGTGGAACAATACCCACAGCTCTTTCAGCCCCGCGAGGGCGATCGCCGGCAAGCCCAGCAGGAACGAAAACCGCGCCGCTTCTTCACGCTTGAAGTTGAGGAACAGTGCGGCGGTCAGGGTCGAGCCCGAGCGGGAAACCCCTGGAATCAGCGCGCCGATCTGCGCAATGCCGACAATCAGCGCATCCCGCAGGCGCATTTCGCCCACCGTGCGCTTATGCCTCGCGCTGAGTTCAGCCGCCGCCAGCAGCACCGCCATCACCAGGCAGGAAATCCCGATCACCATCAGCCCGCGCAGCGGCGAGTTGCAGGAGTTGAGGGTCGACGACAAGGCTATCCCGGCAATCCCGATCGGAATCGTCGCCAGCACAATGGCCACCGCCAGCTTGAACCACTGGTTGTTGTAGTCACCCTGGCGCACCGCAGTGATGCTGCCGACCGTGACCTGGCGTACATCCTTCCAGAAGTAACTGACCACTGCTGCCAGTGCGGCCAACTGCATGGCTGCGGAAAACGCCGAGCCGGGATCCGGCCAGCCGAGCAGGGCGGGCACGATGCGCATGTGGGCGGTGGAAGACACGGGCAACAATTCGGTGATGCCCTGAATGATGCCCAGGATGCCTATTTGCAGGTAATCCAGGGACGCAAAGCCGACATCGAGGCCGCTGGTGCAGACGTTTGTCAAAGTACTTATCCTGAAAGCAAGGGGAGGGAAGTGACGCGGAGTTTAGTCTAACTTTGTAACGATTTTGTCGTTGACACGAGAAAAGCGCGATCGGTTCAGCAAGCAGAAAGCTTGGCCGGTGTATTGGCATTGCAGGTGGCTTTGTTGACAATGGCGGCCTGTTTTTTTGCCGAGATGCCCATGCCTGCAATCCCCGATACCACCGTCGAACTGATCGAGACCGGCCCGGAACACGCCACGTTGATCGCCAACCTTTACCAGTTCTACGCCTACGAGTCCTCGGACTGGGAACAGGAAGATGTCGAGGTGGACGGTCGCTTCTACATCCATGAGGAGCACCTGGCCCGCTACTGGGAAGACCCGCAATGGAGCGCCAACCTGTTATTGGTCGATGGCTTTATCGCCGGTTTCCTGCTGATCGAAGGCAGCGAACTCCCAGGGATCGACGCGCTGGAACTGGCGGACCTGTTCATCTTGAAACGCTATCGCCGCAAAGGCATTGGCCGCGCCATCGCCACCCAGGTCTTGAGCAGCGGCGAGGCGAACTGGCTGGTGCGTTTCTATGATCAGGATGAAGTGAGCCAGGCGTTCTGGCGCACGGTGTTGGATAACCTGCCGCGTCCGGTGCAGGCCATCGAGCTGGACGATGAGCCGAACCTGCTGAGCTTCCTGGTGACGCGCGCGGCGTTGCACTGAACCATCAACTGAAAGCGGCGCCAGCCCCTGCACTGAACAATGCCGCCTGCATCGCCTGTGGCGGCTGGCCGAACGCCCGCAGGAACGCCTGGCGCATGCGCTCGCGATCACCGAACCCGGTCTCGCGGGCGACCACTTCCACCGGATGCCGACTGGTTTCCATCATTGCCCGGGCGGCTTCCACCCGCAGGGATTCGATGGCCTTGGCCGGGGTTTGCCCGGTCTCCTCGCGAAACACCCGGCTGAACTGGCGTGGGCTGAGCCGCGCCACGGCCGCCAGGGCCTCGACCGAAAGGTCGTGGGTCAGGTTCTCCCGGGCGTAGGCCAGGGCCAGCTGCACACGGTCGGACTTGGGGTCGAGTTCCAGCAACGCCGATAGCTGCGACTGTTCGCTGCCACGGCGCTGGGCAATCACCAGCTTGCGCGCGATGCGGCGGGCGAGGTCGCTGCCCAGGTCGTTCTCCACCATCGCCAGTGCCAGGTCCACCCCGGCGCTCATGCCGGCACCGGTCCAGATCTGGCCGTCGACCACGAACAGCTTGTCTTCCTCCAGGCGAATCTGCGGGTAGCGCTTGGCAAAGGCCGGTGCGTGCAGCCAGTGGGTGGTGGCGCGCTTGCCTTCAAGCAATCCGGCCTCGGCCAGCACGAAGATGCCCATGCACAACGAAGCAATCCGTCGCGACTGTTTGGACGCCGCCTGGACCAGCCTCGGCAGGCTGGCGTCAGGCAGTTGGAACTCCAGGTAACCGCTGACGATCAATGTGTCATAGCCCTCGGGCCGGATCGGCGTGCTGTTCACCGAGAAGCCCTGGGACGTCATGATCGGGCCGCCACTTTCCGACACCAGGTGAAATTCATACGCTTGCTCGCCACGCAGCAGATTCGCGCACTCGAACACCGAGCCCAGGCTGAGGCTCAAGGATTGAAAGTTCGGGTACACCATCAGCGCAATGCTGTGCATCTCATCTCTCCAGGGGGCGCGGAGCGGTGATTGTCGGCGTGTGCCAGGGAAACGGCAACCGCCTTGGCGCAATGTCCGGAATCCTTGCGGACATGACATTGTGCGGTTTTGGCCCGGCTCCTAAGCTTGATTCCATTCCAACCCACATCACCCCGAGGCACTGGCACATGAAAGTATTGATGGTTTTGACTTCTCACGACCAGCTTGGCAACACCGGCCGCAAGACCGGGTTCTGGCTCGAAGAATTTGCTGCTCCCTACTACGCGTTCAAGGACGCCGGGGCCGACGTGACCCTGGCTTCGCCGGCCGGTGGGCAGCCGCCCCTGGACCCGGTCAGCGACCTGCCGGATTCGCAAACCGACCAGACCCGCCGCTTCGCCACTGACCCGGCGGCGCAACAGGCCCTGGCCACCACCGTGAAGCTGGAGTCGGTCAACGCCGGCGACTTCGACACCGTGTTCTACCCAGGCGGCCACGGCCCGCTGTGGGACCTGGCAGAGTCGAAAACCTCCATCGCCCTGATCGAAGCCTTCGAGCGTGCGGGCAAGCCGATTGGCTTTGTGTGCCACGCCCCGGGCGCCTTGCGTCACGTCAAGGCGGTCAACGGCGAGCCGCTGGTCAAGGGCCGACGCGTCACCGGCTTCTCCAACTCCGAAGAAGCGGCGGTTGGCCTGACCGACGTGGTGCCGTTCCTGATCGAGGATGATTTCAAGGCGCTGGGCGGCACGTATGAGAAGGGTGCCGATTGGCAGTCCTTTGTGATTGAAGATGGCCTGCTGGTCACCGGGCAGAATCCTGCCAGTTCCAGTGACGTTGCCAAAGCGCTGTTGAAGCTGACCGCGTAACCCGCTGAATCCCCCCCAAAAGTACGTTGTTGGCGGCTCCCCTGAGCGGGAGCCGGCAGCTTCTGCTTGTCTGAAATTTGAATCCGGAACTTTCCCCCATGAGCAACAGCGCTTTAGGTACCCCGATCACACTGGGGCACCACACCCTGAAAAACCGCATCGTCCTGCCGCCGCTTACCCGCCAGCGAAGTGCCCAGCCCGGTGATATCGCCACGGACTTGATGGCGCTTTATTACCGCCAGCGTGCTACCGCCGGCTTCATGGTCAGCGAGGGCACGCAGATCGAGCCTCGCGGCCAGGGTTACGCCTGGACCCCGGGCATCTACACACCGGAGCAGATTGACGGCTGGCGTACCGTGACCGATGCCGTGCATGCCGAAGGCGGCGTGATCTTCGCCCAGCTTTGGCATGTGGGTCGTGTGTCCCATCACGAACTGCAGCCCGACGGCGCAGCACCCGTTGCGCCGTCGGCGATCCAGCCGCAGCAAGCCAAGGCATTCGTTGCAACCGGGCCCGGCACCGGTAAGTTGGTGCAGCCACCCGAGCCGCGCGCCCTGGCTACCGCCGAGGTCAAGGAGTTGGTGGGGCTTTACGCCCAGGCTGCAAAAAATGCATTGGCCGCAGGCTTCGATGGCGTGGAAATTCATTCGGCCAACGGCTACCTGGTCAACCAGTTCATCTCGGCGCATTCCAACCAGCGCGACGATGAATACGGTGGCTCACTGCACAATCGCCTGCGGTTCCTGCGGGAAATCGTCGAGGCGGTGGCCGAAGTAGTCGGCCCGCAGCGCCTGGGTGTGCGCTTTGCGCCGTTGTTCAGCGGCACTGACCAGGACCGGGTCTACATCGGCCTCGTCGAGGAAGACCCGCATCACACCTACATCGAGGCGATCAAGGTGCTTGAGGCGGCCGGCATCGCCTACGTGTCGATTGCCGAGGCCGACTGGGACAATGCCCCCGAGTTGCCCGAGTCGTTCCGCCAGGCGGTGCGTGACACCTTCAGCGGCCGGATCATCTACGCCGGCCGCTACACCGCAGAGCGCGGCGTGCGGCTGGTAGAGGCGGGGCTGGCAGACCTGATCGCGTTTGGCCGGCCGTACATTGCCAATCCCGACTTGCCCCAACGCCTGCTCAACGGTTGGCCGCTGAACCCGTTGAACGCGGACGGCCTGTATGGCGGCACCGAGGTGGGCTTCACCGATTATCCGGTGTATGCCGGGTAGGCACGGGCTACTCGATCGGGTATTTGCCGAATGCCGGGTGCTGCTCGGCGAGGGCCGCGTGGCGTTGCAAGTGGGGAAACGCATCGGCCTTCACGACGTCGGCTATCTTCAGCTGGGTGAAGGACCAGGCGACCGCCACCGTCAGGCTCGCCTGGGTCAGCGGCAAGTCGCTGTCGCGCTCGGCCACCCGCGCCTCCAATAACGCATAGGCCGCCAGCAGTTGTCCGGTCACGCGGTCGATCCACGGCTGATGCAGTTTTTCGGCGGGCCGCAGGTGATGTTCGTAGACGATCTGCACGGTCTTTTCGCACGCTGCCAGCGCCAGGCCGATCACTTGCAGATCCCTGGCAAGCGCTGGGGCTGACGGGGGCAGCAATCGGCTGCCGGCCGGCGCCAGGGCTTCCAGGTACTCGAGGATCAGGCCGGAATCCATCAGCATCGTACCGTCGTCGAGCACCAGCGTCGGGGCCTTGACCACCGGGTTGATCCCGGAAAACTCATCGAAGGTGCTGAACACCGACAATGCCTGGTGTTCGAACGCGACGCCGTACAGTTCCAGGGAAATGGCCACGCGGCGCACGTAGGGCGAGTCCAGCATGCCGACCAGTTTCATGAAGCCTCCATTAACCGCAGTGTTTTGTTCTGATGACGTTATAAACCGTTTTTCCGCATGTTTATCAATCCACCCGCAACACAATCTTGCCGATATGGTCGCCACCTTCCATGCGCGCATGGGCCTTCGCGGCGTCGGTGTAGGCATACACCTCATCGATCATCGGCAGGCAACGCCCGGCCGACAGCACCGGCCACACGTGTTCGCGCAGTTGTGCGGCAATCGCGGCTTTTTCTTCCCGGGTGCGTGAGCGCAACAACGAGCCGGTAACGATCGCGCGTTTGCCGAGGATCGCCAGCAGGTCGATGTCTTTGGCGCGTGCGCCGCCGAGGAAGCCCAGCATCACCAGGCGACCTTCCATGGCCAGGGCGCTGATGTTGTCGTTCAGGTAGGAGCCACCCATGATGTCGAGGACCACATTGACACCCTTGCCCGCGGTCTTGTCAGCGATGACCTCGGCGAAATTCTGTTCCCGGTAGTTGATCGACTCGGCTCCCAGCTCGCGGATGGCGGCGCATTTTTCCACGCTGCCGGCGGTGGCGAACGCTTCGATACCGAACTCGCGGCAGAGCATCAGCGCGGTGGTGCCGATGCCGCTGGTGCCGCCATGGATCAACACGCGCTGGCCTTTATGCGCACCGCCGATGCCGAACAGGTTGGCCCATACGGTGAAGAAGGTTTCCGGGATCGCTGCCGCCTGAATCCAGTCCAGGCCATCGGGAACCGGCAAGGTCTGGCTGGCGGGCACTGCGCAGTACTGCGCATAACCGCCGCCATTGGTCAGGGCGCACACCTTGTCGCCCAGCGCGTACTCGCTGACGCCTTCGCCCAGCGCGACCACCACACCGGCCACTTCCAGCCCGGGAATCGGGCTCATGCCGGGTTTCATCGGATACGTGCCGGCGCGTTGCAGGGCGTCCGGGCGATTGACGCCGGCGGCGTGCACGCGGATCAGCACTTCGCCGGGGCCGGCGACAGGTACCGGCTCCTGGCGTGGTTGCAGGACTTCGGGGCCGCCGGGGCTGGTGATTTCGATCAGGGTCATTTCGTGGGGCAGATTCATTTGAGCGCACCTGTAGCAATGAACGTGTGGGTTGGGACCGCGCCCGTCACCGAGCGGTTCAGCCTGCTGGCGATCCTGGGTATTTTCTCTGGTGCCCAGCATAGCCGTGATGAGTGATGCAATAATGCTGCGATTACACGTCACGATGATGCAAAAATGCATCGAAGGGGAAAGCCATGAATTGGGACGATGCGCGGGTGTTCCTCGCGGTGTGCCGCGAGTCCACATTACGCGGAGCCGCGCGGGTGCTGGGGGTGGATCAGGCCACCGTGGGGCGACGGGTCAATGCCCTGGAAAAGTCCTTGAACGCAACATTGTTCCTGCGCACCTCCGAAGGCTATGCGCTGACCGCCGTGGGTGAAGCCGCGTTGCAATCGGTGGAGAACATGGAGCGCTCGGCCCTTGACCTGGAGCGTCAGGTCCTGGGCCTGGACGACCGCCTGACCGGCACCGTACGGGTGACCACCACTGATTCCCTGGCCATCGACTTCCTGATTCCGGCCATTGCCCGGCTGCACGATGCGCACCCTGACGTGCGCGTGCAGATGGACGCTTCGACCCAGTTGCTTAACCTGGCCAAACGCGAAGCCGATATCGCGGTGCGCAATACCCGCCCGGACAACCCCGACCTGATCGCCCGGCGCATCGCCCGCTGGCCGGTGGGGCTGTTTGCCTCGCAGGCGTATATCGATCGGCACGGCGCACCCGAACCGGGCAGCCTGTTCGAAGGACACGACCTGGTGGTGTACCAGCCGCACCTGCAAAGCCAGAAGGACCTGACCCTGGTCAGCGAGCCGCTGGGACGCGGGCGTATTGTTGCGGCCTTGAGTTCAAGCCTGTTGGTTCGCCGCTCCATCGCTGCAGGGATCGGTATCGGTGAGGTTCCGATAGTTTCCGGCGAACGCGACGGCCTGGTGCGGCTGTGGCCGGACCGTACGCGGCCGTTGCCCTACGATGTGTGGCTGGTGACCCATGCCGACCTGCGGCACACCGCCCGGGTGCGGGTGGTGATCGACGAGATCGTCGCGGGGTTTGCCGGCACCGGGGAATAGTACGACTGCCTGAAAAGGCCGGGTGTCAGCCCGGCCAGAAATAAGCCGTCGCAGGAGAACGCAATCGGCTCAGCGTTGCAGGAAGGCCAGCAGATCTTCGTTCAAGGCTTGCTGGTGGGTCACCGCAAAACCATGGGGGGCATCCTTGTACACCTTCAACTGCGCGCCTTTGATCATCTGCGCGGCGACCTTGCCGGTAGTTTCGAACGGCACGATCTGGTCACCATCACCGTGGATAACCAGGGTCGGCACGTCGATCCTGGCCATGTCCGGGCGGAAGTCGGTTTCCGAGAACGCGGTGACGCAATCCACCGTCGCCTTGAGCGAGGCGAGCAGGGCGATGTTCAGTGTTTGAGTCAATACACCGCTGGAGACCTGTTGGCCCTTGTTGATGCCATAGAACGGCGTATTGAAGTCTGCCAGGAACTGCGCGCGATCCTTCAGCAGCGCGGCCTTGAACCCGTCAAACGCTGCCATCTCGACCCCTTGCGGGTAATCCGGCTTTTGCCCGAACAGCGGCGTCACCGCCCCCAGCAACACCAGCCCGGCCACGCGCGCGCTGCCATGGCGGGCGATATAGCGGCTGACATCGCCGCCGCCCATGGAGAAGCCCACCAGGGTCACGTCCTGCAGATCCAGATGGTTGATCAACTGGGCGATATCGTCGGCAAAGGTGTCGTAGTCGTTACCGGTCCAGGGCTGGTCCGAGCGGCCAAAACCACGGCGGTCGAACGCGATGGTGCGGTAGCCGCGGCTGCTCAGGTACTCCATCTGGTATTCCCACATATCGGCATCCAGCGGCCAGCCGTGGCTGAACAGCACCGGTTTGCCGGTGCCCCAGTCCTTGTAGTAGAGCTCGGTACCGTCTTGTGTGCGTAGGTTGCTCATGGCAAAACTCCTTGGGTGAGAGGGCAGCCAATACTATAGGCGCAGAATCGGACGAGGGACTTGTATGCCTGTGCTCGGTTGAACGGTTCAGCGTCTATGCTGGTCAACTGCTTTCTACCGTCTGAACAAACAGGTGAACGAAATGGCCAAGACTTACAGCTACGCCGCTCGTGACTCCAAGGATTCCCTCAAACCCTTCACGTTCGAACGTCGCGCCCCCGGGGCCGATGATGTGCAGATCGACATCCTCTATTGCGGCGTCTGCCACTCGGACCTGCACACCGTACGCAACGAATGGAAAAACACTCTGTACCCGTCGGTACCGGGCCATGAAATCGTTGGACGGGTGACCGCCGTGGGCGCCAATGTCAGCAAGTTCAAGGTGGGCGATTTGGCCGGTGTCGGCTGCATGGTCGACAGCTGCCAGCACTGCGAATCCTGCGCCGAGGGCGAGGAGCAGTATTGCGAAAACGGCTTCACCGGCACCTACAACGGCCCGGCTTTTGGCGGCGAAAACACCTTCGGCGGCTACTCGGACAATATCGTGGTCAAGGAGAAGTTCGTCCTGCGCATCTCTCACGACGAGAGCAACCTGGCGGCGGTCGCGCCGCTGCTGTGTGCAGGCATCACCACCTACTCACCGCTGCACCACTGGAACGTCGGGCCGGGCAAGCGCGTCGGCGTTGTCGGCCTCGGTGGCCTGGGCCATATGGCGGTGAAAATCGCTCATGCCATGGGCGCCTACGTGGTGCTGTTCACCACCTCGCCGAACAAGCGCGAAGACGGCCTGCGCCTGGGGGCCGATGAAGTGGTGGTGTCGAAGAACGCGGACGAAATGGCCAAGGTTGCCAACTCCCTGGACTTCATCCTCAACACCGTGGCCGCGTCCCACAATCTCGACGCCTTCCTCAACCTGCTCAAGCGCGACGGCACCATGACCCTGGTGGGCGCCCCGGATAGCCCGCACCCGTCACCGACCGTGTTCAACCTGATCTTCAAGCGTCGCAGCCTGGCCGGGTCGTTGATCGGTGGCATCCAGGAAACCCAGGACATGCTGGATTTCTGCGCCAGGCACGGGATTGTCTCGGACATCGAGATGATCGACATCCAGGGCATCAATGACGCCTACGAGCGCATGCTCAAGGGCGATGTGAAGTATCGGTTCGTGATCGACATCGAGAGCCTGAAGAAAGAAAAATACGCGGCCTGATTGATCGCTGCAGATCCCTGTAGGAGCGGGCTTGTGTGGGAGTGGGCTTGCTCGCGAAGGCGGTGTGTCAGTCGCCGTATCTGCCAGCTGAACCACCGCTTTCGCGAGCAAGCCCGCTCCCACACAAGCCCGCTCCCACATTTTGATCTTCGCCGGTTTCTAGGCCGACAGGTGCTCATACAAAATCGTCGCACCCACCAGCATCAACACCACGCCGCCAACCATCTCGGCGCGCTTGCCGACCACAGTCCCCAACACCCGGCCAAGCATCATGCCGATGGTTACCATGGTCATCGTCGCCAAGCCGATCGCCGCAGCGGCCACCAGGATATTCACGTCGACAAACGCCAGGCCTACGCCCACCGCCAGGGCATCAATGCTGGTGGCAAACGCGGTCACGGCAAGAATCATGAACGAGTGCTGGCTCGGTTTCTCTTCCTCTGGATCATCGGCCTTCAAGCCGTTGTAGATCATGTGCAGGCCCAGGGCTACCAGCAGGGTAAAGGCGATCCAGTGGTCCCACTGTTCCACCCAGCGAGTGGCGGCCTGGCCGATGGCCCAGCCGATAATCGGCGTGATCGCTTCGATCACACCAAAGATCAGCCCGGCCCGCAGGGCTTCGGTCAAGCGTGGTTTGTGCAGGCTGGAACCTTTGCCAATGGCCGCCGCAAAGGCGTCCGTGGACATGGCAAGGGCGAGAAGAATCAGGGAAATGGGGTTCACGGTAAGGCTTCCAGTCGGGCTGTATGAGTCAACGACACAACCACACGCCCGACTTCAGGCATGGATGTGTCGCTGGTCTCACCAACCAAAATGGTGTTCGCACCACGGCATGTTGCCGAGAATGTTGATACGAACGCTTCGAGAATCCGAAGCAGGCTACTCCCCAACGAGGTGGCGGATCATAGCCGCGCAATCATGAAAATTTTGTTAAGGACGCCTCACGGATGCTCCAGGTGACAGCGCACCTGCTGACTCATCCCACCCGTCAACCGCTGCGGCCGCTCACAGCCTTGTGTACGCCTCGGGCAGCGGTCGAGAAAGAAACACCCACCCGGCAACACCCGGTTCCCCGGCAGCTCTGTCGGTGCACTGACATACGCATCGTCCAGCGCCACCCCCAGCTTGGGCACCGCTTCCAGCAACAGCTGGGTATACGGATGCTTCGGCTGCTCCAGCACTTGCTCGGCACACCCCAGTTCCACGATCTGCCCCAGGTACATCACCGCCACCCGGTCGGCCATGTGCCGCACCACCGAAACGTTGTGGGAGATCAGGATGTAGGTCAGCCCCAGCCGCCGTTGCAGCTCGGCCAGCAGGTTGAGGATTTGCGCCTGCACCGAGATATCCAGGGCCGAGGTCGGCTCGTCCAGCACCAGGATGCTCGGGTTGGACGCCAGCGCGCGGGCGATGGCGATCCGTTGGCGCTGGCCACCGGAAAACTGGTGCGGGTAACGGTCCAGGTATTCGGCGCGAATGCCTACCTGCGCGGCGACCTTGGCGGCGATGGTGCGCATTTCACTCTTGGGCGTGTCGCCAAGGGCGAACAGCGGCTCGGTAATGATTTTCCAGATGGGCAGGCGCGGGTCGAGGGACGATTGCGGGTCCTGGAATACGATCTGCACATGCCGATGGCGTTCCCGGGCACTTTCGTAGACCCAGTCCACTTCACCGTCACTGGGCTTGACCAGGCCCATCAGCAATTGGGCGAGGGTGCTTTTACCGCAGCCGGACTCGCCGACAATCCCCAGGGTTTCCCCACGGCGCACCTGCAAGTCGATGCCGTTGAGGGCGTGGGCATAACCGCGCGGGCGGCCCAGCCAGTCGGTTTTTACCGGGAACTTGACCCGTACATCCCGCAAAGCCAGCAGTGAATCTTGAGACACGGTCATTGCACCGACTCCCCGGCAGTCAGCCAGCACGCACTTTTGCGGGTGCCGGCAGGGTTGATCAGGTCCAGGCGCGGGCGCTCGATGCATTGGCTCATGGCCTGGGGGCAGCGTTCGCGAAAGGTGCAGCCTGAGGGCAGGGCGGCAAGGTTGGGCACCTGGCCGGGGATGGTCAGCAGGTCGTCGCCGGGTTTCACCTGTTCCGGCAAGCCGCTGAGTAACCCTTGGGTGTAGGGGTGGCGCGGGTCGCTCATCACCTGGGCGGTGGGGCCTTCTTCCACCACGGCGCCGGTGTACATCACATACACCCGGTCGCAGAACTGCGAGACCACAGCCATGTCGTGGGTGATCAGCAGGATCGCGGTGCCGCGTTCCCGGGCTTTTTCCCGCAGCAGCAACAGCACCTGGCGTTGCACGGTGACGTCGAGGGCAGTGGTGGGTTCATCGGCGATCAGCAACTGAGGGTCGCAGGAAAACGCCAAGGCGATCATCACCCGCTGGCGCATGCCGCCGGAGAGTTCGAAGGGGTAGCTGTCGAGCACTTGCTCGGGGTCGGCGATGTGCATGTCCCGGAGCAGGGCGATGGCCTTGGCACGGGCGGCGGCCTTGCTCAGGCGCTGGTGGTGGATGATCACATCGAGCATCTGCCGGCCAATGCGCCGGGTCGGGTTCAGCGCGGTCATCGGCTCCTGGAAGATCATCGCCGCGTCACGCCCGCGGATCTGCAGCAGCTCCTTCTCGCTGGCACCGAGCATGTCGCGGCCGAGCATCTGCAAGCTGCCGGCGGTGATCCGGTAACTGCGCTCCGGCAGCAGGCGCAGGCTGAGCATCGCGGTCACGGATTTGCCGGAGCCGGATTCACCCACTACGCCGACGACTTCGCCGGGGTTGACGTGCAACGACACGCCGTTGAGTGCCTGGACGTTGTTGCGGTAAGCCGGGAATTCCAGGCTCAGGTTGTCGATGGCAAGCACTGCCGGACTGGACATGGTCATTTCCCCTGTTGCCGTGGGTCGAGCAGGTCACGAACACCGTCACCCAGCAGGTTGAAGCCGGTCGCGGTGACCAGGATCGCCAGCCCCGGAAAGGTCGAGTACCACCAGTTGTCGAGAATGAAATTGCGCCCGGTGGCAACCATCGCGCCCCATTCGGCGGTGGGCTGCTGTGCACCCAGGCCGATGAAACCCAGGGCCGAGGCCATCAGGATCGCGCTGCCGATGTCCAGGCTCAGTTGCACCAGCAACGGCGGCATCGCATTGCGGCCCACGTGCCACGACACGATGTGCCAGCGCCCGGCGCCGAAGGTCTGGGATGCCTTGACGTAGCCCATCTGGCGAATGCTCAGGGCCTGGCCCCGGGCCAGGCGCACATAGAACGGGATGCGCACCACGGTGATCGCCAGCATCGCATTGAACAGGCTCGGGCCCAGTGCGGCGGCCAGGGCCATGATCAGCACCAGGGACGGCACCGACAGCATGATGTCCATCAGGCGCATGATCAGGCTGTCGAAACGCCCGCCGATAATCCCCGACAGGCAGCCCAGCAGCCCGCCCACCAGGCAGGACGAAAACGCCACGAACAGGCCCACGCCCACCGACTGGCGGCTGCCGTACAGCACCCGGCTGAACAGGTCGCGGCCGACTTCATCGGTGCCGAACCAATGTTCGGCGGAGGGCTCGGCCAGGCGTTGCGCCAGGTTCAAGGCATTGGGGTCATGGCTCGCCAACCAGGGGGCGAAGGCCATGCAGATCAGCACGATCAAGGTGATGGTCAGGCCGGCGATGGTCAGCGGGCTGCGGCGTATTTGATAGCCCAGGTACTCCATTCGCGCACGCCAGGTGGGGCGCTGTTCCAGGGGCACCGGTACGGGCATGGTCAGGGGAGCGGTCATCTCAATTCACCTCGCCGATGCGCGGGTCGACCACCCGGTAGAGCAGGTCGATCAGCATGTTCAGCAGTACATAAATAAACGACACCAGGATCGCGAAGCCCATCACCGCCGGGAAATCCAGGGACTGGATCGACTTCACCACATAGGCACCCATGCCCGGCCAGGCGAACACGGTTTCGGTCAGCACCGCGCCGTACAGCAGGTCGCCGAGGGTCAGGCCGAGCACGGTGATCGACGGGATCAGCGCGTTGGGCAAGGCGTGGCGCAGGATCACCGCCCAGCGCGACAGGCCGTAGGCGCGGGCGGTACGGATGTAGTCCTCGCCCAACTGGTCGAGCATCGCCGAACGAATCTGCCGGGCGACCACGCCGAGGTTGACGAAACCCAGGGTGACGGCGGGCAGGATCAGGTGTTCCAGGGCATTCAGGAACAGCGGGATATCGCCGGCCAGCAGCGAGTCGATCAGGTAGAACCCGGTGATGGTGCGCGGTGGTTCGAGGCCTTCATCCAGCCGCCCGCTGCCGGGCAGCCAGCCGAGCTGGCCGTAGAACAACACGATCAGGCCCAGGCCGAGCCAGAAGGCCGGCGTGGAAATGCCGGTAACCGCCAGCGTTCGGGCGATCTGGTCGATGGCGCGGTTGTGATACACCGCTGACAGCACCCCCAGCGGTACGCCCACCAGTACCGAGAGCAGCAGGGCGGCGACCGCCAGTTCGAGGGTCGCGGGGAAGAACGCTTTCAGGTCTTCCAGCACCGGGCGGCTGGTGCGGATCGAGGTGCCGAGGTCGCCGTGCAGCAGGTCGCTCATGTAGCGGCCGTATTGCTGGTACAGCGGCAGGTCGAGGCCCAGTTGATGGCGGATGTTCTCGACAATGGCGTCGCTGGCCCGGTCGCCGGCAATCAGGCGCGCCGGGTCACCCGGGATCAGGTGGGAGATGCAGAAGGTAATCAGCGAAACGCCGACGACGACCAGGATCAGGCCGAACAGGCGTTTGCGCAACATATTCAGGAAGGCCATGAGGGCTCCTCGGTAACGCGAGACATTTGGATCAGGAATACAGCCTGGAAAACACAGCAGGTCCAGTGTGGGAGCGGGCTTGCTCGCGAATACGGTGGGTCAGTCATACATCGGGTAACTGATACACCGCTTTCGCGAGCAAGCCCGCTCCCACATTTGATCGCGTGTTACTTACTGATCTCAGCCACGTTGAACACCTGCTCCAGCATCGGATGGAACACATAACCCTTCACCGAATCACGCATCGGCAGGGTGTAGTTCTTCTGATAGAGGTAGGCGTACACGCTGTCCTTGAGCACGATCTTCTGGGCTTCCTGATACAGCTCGGTGCGCTTGGCCGTGTCGTTGTTGGCCGCCGCATCGCGAATCAGCTTGTCCACCACCGGGTTGCTGTAGAACGAACGGTTGCCCGGCAGGCCTTGCAGGGAGGAGTCGAACCAGAAGTTCATGTACATGTAGGGGTCGGAGAAGTCCGGTGCCCACGAGCCGATGGACACGTCGAAGTCACCCTTGCCCAGGCGCTCGCGCATGGTGGCGTTGGCCAGTTTTTCCATCTTCAGGTTGATCCCCAGCGGCGCCAGGCTGGCTTGCAGGGTCAGGCCGATGGATTCCCAGTCCGGGTCCTTGTCGGAGTACATGTAGTTCAGGTTGGTGATTTTTTCCGGGAGTTTCTTCAGGTTCGCGCCCGCGCTGTCCAGGTCCTGTTTCATCAAGGGCAGGCTCGGGTCATTGGCCCACATGCCGGCAGGAATCGGCCCGTTCATCAACTTGGCCTGGCCCTTGAGGATGCCGTCGACAATGCCTTTGTAGTCCACCGCATCAACGATCGCCTGGCGCGCATTCTGGTTGTTCAGCGGGGCTTTCTGGTTGTTGAGGTACAGGTAGGTCACCCGCAGCGACGGGAATTCCTTGATCACCACGTCTTTCTTTTTGGCCAGGTTGGTGAGCTGGTCCTGGGGCATGTCTTCGGCGATGTCCAGGTCACCGCGTTCCAGTTGCAGGCGGCGTACCGAGGCTTCGCTGATGATCTTGATCACCACCTTGTTCAGCGCGGGCTTGGTGCCGGCGTAGTAGGTGTTGGGTTCCAGGGTCAGGCTCTGGCCCTTTTGCCAGTTGCTCAGGCGGAAGGCGCCGGAGCCGGCGGTGTGGGTGGAGAGGTAGGCGTTGACGTCGCCCTGTTTCACCACGTCCGGGTTGATGATGCCGGCGCCGTTATGGGCGAGGGTGTAAAGGAAGGGCGCGTAGGGCTTGGCCAGGGTGAAGCGCACGGTGAGCGGGTCGACCACGGTGACTTTCATGTCATCCGGGAACGCACCCGACGGGCCTTGCTTGAGCTGCATCACGCGGTCGAAGGAGAACTTCACCGCATTGGCGTCGACCTCGGCGCCGTCATCGAACTTGTTGCCGGGCTTGAGTTTGAAGTCCCACACCAGGCCGTCGGCCGAGGTGGTCCAGCTGTCGGCCAGGTCGCCCTTGACCTCGGTGCTGCCCTTGCCGTTTTCGACTTTGTAGGCCACCAGCTTCTGGTACGCCGGGTACGTCACCGCCCAATCGTTGTTGTCGATGGTCACGGCCGGGTCGAGGGTTTGCGGGTCGGCGGCCTTGCCGATCATCAGGGTGTCTTTGGGCGCCGCGGCACTTGCCGATTGCCACGCGCCCAGGCTCAGGGCGGCGCACAGCAGGGAGAGTGCGAGGGTCTTGCGGTTGCTTGGGGTCATGCCGGTTTCCTTGATTATTTAGAGGAAAAAGCGGGTTGGTTTATTTTTATGAAATCTATAACCGGGCAGTTGGAGCTAAAGGGTGCTGCTAATTATTGTGATGGTACGGTCCTTGTGATCAGTGTGACTCCTCAATTAATGGGAAAAGTTCGGCATCCGGCAACTCGTAGTGCCACCACTCGGTGGCAATCGCCTTGAAGCCGGCGCCGAGCATGATGCCCAACAACAGCAGGCGGTTGCGCTGCACCTGCGGCGGCAGGTCGGGGTAGAACTGGTGGGACTTGGGCTCCATGGCATCAAACGCCGTGCCCATGTCCAGGGGGGTGCCGTGTTCATCAATCAGCGTCAGGTCGACGGCCACGCCGCGGGTGTGGTGCGAGCCCAGGCGCGGGTCGCGCACGTAGTCCGGGTTGGGCAGGGCTTGCCACAGCAGTTGCTGGGCGTAGGCCGGCCGATAGGCGTCGTAGATCAGCAGGGTCATGCCGGCGTGGCGTGCCAACAGGCTCGCCTTGCGCAAGCAGGCCGCCGCTTCGGCGTGCAGCAGGCAGCGGGCATTGCGGTAGATCACGGTGCCTGCCAGGTTGTCGGCACTGGCGTAGATCAGGTCGACCTGTACCGGGTATTCCGGTGGGGCGATTTCTACCAATGGGCTGGTATTCACTCAAAGATTTCCTTTCCAGGGTCAGGATTCGAACTGGCCGAAGGCCTGTTGCAGGGCGCGGTTTTTTGCCAGGCGTGCATCCAGTCGCTCGCCGTAGCGGTCAGCGACGGCAGACACCATCAGGTTGAACAGGCACGTCAGGGGCGCCATGGAGTCCCAGAACTGACCGACATCGGTTTTCAGTTGCAGCAGGTCCAGGTCGTAGTCCCGGGCCCAGGGGCATTGCAAATCGGTGATCAGCGCCAAGGGTAGACCCTGGGCGTTCGCGGTCTCGCAGAACGTGGGCGTGATGCTGGAATAGGCGCGGAAGTCCGCTGTAATGGCGTAGGGTTTTTCAAAGCCGGAGTTCAGGGTCTCGGCGTAGATCCCCGACAGGCCATCGACGTAATAGACCTTGGGACGGATGTATTCCAGGTGGCTGTGGAACGCATTGAGGATGCCCCGGGTGGACTGGATGCCGAGGATAAACACCGCGTCGGCGTCCACGATGTGCTGCACGATGTCGGCGAAACCCTGGCTGTGGGCCAGGCCGTACACATGCTGGATGGCTTCGATCTCGCGGTTGAGGGAACGGTCGAGGGCGTCTTCCTGATCGTTCTCCTGGCGAAACGCACCCAGGCGGTCGGTGATCAGCCAGGAGGCTTGCGGGTCGCCGCGCAGGCCTTGCTTGACGTCATCGAGGTTGCGATAACCCAGGGTTCGCAAGAAACGCCCCACTGAAATCCCGGTGGTGCCGGCTTGCTGGGCGATGCTGTCGGCGGTTTCGAACGGCAGCTGTTGCAGGTTGCCCAGCAGGTAGGTCGCGATGCGCTTGCCGGTGGGCGTCAGCGTCGGGAACTGCTGTTCCAGCGTGCGCTGGAAGCTGTTTTTATCCATGACGTTTTCGCGCAGGCCGGTCATTGATGTTACTCATGTTTCATGATTTTGATGTCTGTTAGAAACATAACATCGGCAATCGCGATAACACAATGGCTTTTTTTGCACTGGGCGGGCAGGGGG
>NZ_JBYSWF010000083.1:0-25997 GCF_058780865.1 Pseudomonas sp. GP01-A4 | reverse complement strand
ATGAGTGTCCGGATCAGCGTGGAATCACTGTCCGGATGCGCGTGGAATGGGTGTCCGAGTCAGCGTGGAATCCGCATTGAGCCTGTAGTTTCCCTGGAAGAGCGTAATCATCACCATCTAGATGAGCAATGTACTTGCCGCATGCCAAAGCGTGCACTTCAAGGTAATTTGCCGTGATACCAACATTCTTTTCATGTATAAGCGGCTTGACAATATCGGGGTATTGCTCCGCCAAACTACGTACTACGTCGCTGGTGCCATCTGTCGAACAGTCATCACCGACGATCACCTCAAACTTGAAATCCGTGACCTGATTAATCAAGCTCAACAAGCACTCGCTGATATAACCAACCTGATTATAAGTCAGCACACATACTGAAACCTTTATATTTTCTCCCTCGGAAACAATACTCACACGCCTCTCCGCCCAACAATCTTGTTAGCTACCATTGCCCGGGCAGCGCTTGAAAAAGCCACCGCGGTCAACATAATTAACCCACCTGAAACAAACACTATGAGCACGCTTAAAATCCTGCTTTCACTTCGCACATCTACCCAATTAACAAGCAGTCCGGCTGCGGCTGCGGGTAAAACAATCAAACCTATATCATGAGTCAGCCACTTCTTGTGGAGCCCAGGCTCAAGCCTCGAATGAACGAACCAAACCCAAAAGATCAAGAATGTCAGGTTGACCATCATCCAACTGTAGCCAGCACCGATGCTTCCGTAATAGGTCGACGAAAAATAGATAGCGGGGACCATGACGCATAACAAAATCAGGTTACCCAGAAAATGAAGCCTCAGGTTTCCGCGAGCATACTGAAGATAGTAAGGGAATGCTGAAACCGCCAAGCACCCGTTTCCAATCGCATACAACACCATTGTCGGGGCAACGTTTTCGACAACGGTCGCGTCACCTGTCCATGCCCACAGCAAAGGACGCGCACAAATTGCAAGGGTAATCGATGCAGCACCGGCAATAATGGAAACAAGTTGAGTAGAGTTACGATAAATCGTAATCACATCAGCTTCCTTGTTTTCGGCATGTAAGCGGGCCATTCGCGGCATAATCGCGCTGCTGATCGGTCCGGTTATAACCATTACCCCGCCAGCAATCAGCACCGCCAGAGTGAAGTATCCGTACTGGCTTAGCGGCAATATGCTCGAAAGTATCAACTTATCTGTCTGCGTGACCATTACCCAAATTGAGGCAGTAAACGCCACCGTGAGGGAAAAAGCCAAGACACTTCTAATGGGTTTGAGCGACCACCCCATCGACGCGCTGACTACCTTTGGGAGTACGCCATACGACTTAATGTACAACCCGAGAATTTCCACAACCGCAATAATTAATTGATAAAAGAAGAATACAATCGGCGTATATCCATAAAACCACATCACGGGCAAAACAAATATAAATCTGAGTGTCGCAATGATTGACGTATAGCCACTCAACCAAACCAGATGTTCGCCACCGGTGATGACGCCTCGATACAAGCCACATATCCAGCGGATTGCGATACATGCGGCCATTATCTGTATAGCAAAACTCGCCTGTTCGACACTCAACGCATCAAGTTTCAGCCAATGTTTTACAACAAGCGGGGCAAACAGATACAACGTAATAAAGCCGAGAATGCCAATGCCCAGAAATAAAACATGGAGCGCCCGGAACAACCGCCGAAAGTCCAATGCCGATACCGCACCAGCCTTGAAACGTGCAGTTTCCCTGCCGATCGTAGGTGTCAAGCCAAGATCAAGCAAGCTGAACCAAGCCTGCAGCATGGAGAAAAATCCAACCAGGCCATAGGCTTCCGCGCCCATGTATTTTATATAGACAGGCAGCATCACGATGCCAATCAACGTCACATATATTTGGCTTACGTAGTTAGCGGCTATGTTCTTCTGAAGCGACAATTGTTTATATCCCGAATATTTATAGCCGAACCTGCATTTTTATGTTCGTGTCGCCGTCTGCTACTATCTTGAATCCATACCGCGTGTAAAGCTTTATCGCTGAACTGTTCCCTGCGCGTACCTCCAGGCTGCATGCAGTGAAACCGCGACTCTTCATCACCATGAGTGCGCTGCTCAGGAGCTCGCCCCCAAGCCCTTTGCCTCGGCCACTTGCAGCGATCAAAAGCAACGCTATGTATCCCTCCCTGGATACATCATTATTGCAGTAAAATGCCACAAACCCGTTATACGACCCACCAGAGTGATGGATGAGAATCTCTGCCTGGTCTTCAATTTTCAGAATGTAGTCTTCTGCAGAGATACCGCGAATAAACTCTCCTTTTTGAAGACGCTGCTCAATGTGTATTAAATCTTTCAGCTCTGGGGGCAGCATAAATAACCCATCGTTTATTTATTAGTGACAAGCTGGCGAGCTTCATCAAAAGAGTTAAACATCATCACATCCAAAATAGAGAGGCCGGGCTCGAAATCTCGTCCCGCCTGTGGATACTCAACTAGCGCCGGCTTGACAAACTTCAGGTCAATGCCTCGCGAAGCAAAACTCTCTTTCTCATAGAGAAGCGCACCACCTGGTAAATTCCAGTACTCGTCGGCCTGCTCTTTATTGCAAATATCCAGAATTCGGTCTTCGCTTTTCAATTGCTCGTTTGCGTAAACCTTCGAGCTCATTACCATCTCAGCATCGATACCCAATGCCTCGACCGTTAACAAAACACTGGATTTTGCATAATCAGAAATTGAGTCTTGTTCTTGCTCGAGAACGGCGTTGAACAACTCGAAACACGCTTTGAAGTT
Source organism: Pseudomonas sp. GP01-A4 (assembly GCF_058780865.1). Taxonomy (NCBI): domain Bacteria; kingdom Pseudomonadati; phylum Pseudomonadota; class Gammaproteobacteria; order Pseudomonadales; family Pseudomonadaceae; genus Pseudomonas; species Pseudomonas sp. GP01-A4. Next base: position 23,225 of record NZ_JBYSWF010000083.1, on the reverse strand, counting down.
TGGTGCTTTCGAATAGTTCTGTTTGACCGCCTCGGTCAGCTTACGGACCCAGAGTGATTTTTTCTGGGTTTGCACGTCACAAATTTTTTGATTAGAGCTCGCCCCAAGGAGCGGAATAGTCATATAACCGACTTTGCCGGATACAAATATCCGATTTCTATTTATCCATCCATTTTTAATGAAATCGACATCATCATAGAAAACGAACTTATCCACGGACCCTATCAGCTTAAAATATCCGACATACGGAAAAAAGTAAGGCTGCATTATTGCGAGCTTCATTACGACGCTTTTCTCACATTACGAATTATTTCGACAACCTTATCAACGGCAGACATCTCCAGCGCCGGATAGATAGGAAGGCAAAGAACTTTCGATGAAATATCATGAGCCACAGGCAGGTTCCGACTGTCCGCTGAAGGCATGCTTCTATACATGGAAAACTCGCTGATTAAAGGAAAAAAGTACCGTCTACCGAATACGTTTTGCTCCTTTAACACTTCGTAAAGCTCGTCTCGCGAGAGCGGGTAATCATCTTCAACCAGAATGGGGTAGTACGAATAATTCGACTCAAGGCCTGCACTGATGTGGCTCAGGCTGATACCTTCAACACTTTTTAATCCGGAACTGTAGCGTTGACCAATTTCTTTACGCAGACTCATCGCACTGTCGATATGCTTCAGCTGAAGCAACCCAAACGCCGCGTTAATCTCGCTTAATTTCCCATTTATCCCTGGTGCGACCACGGTGACTTCATCTACAAAGCCAAAGTTCTTCAATTGTTCTATGCGTTTTTTTGTCTTCGCGTCGGGGCAGACGATGGCGCCGCCCTCAAAGGTATTGAATACCTTAGTGGCATGGAAGCTCAAAATGCTCAAGTCGCCATGGCGAAGAATACTTCCCCCTGCATCGTTAACGCCGAACGCATGAGCGGCATCATAGATAATTTTCAGATTGTAATTATCAGCGATATTCTGAATAGCGTCGGTATCGCAGGAATAACCATAGCAATGCACTGGCATGATAGCTGTGGTTTTCGACGTAATTGCCGCCTCGACTTTTTTCGGATCCAAATTAAAAGTAACAGGATCGATATCCACGAAAACAGGCTGCAGCCCATTCCACAACAAAGAGTGGGCAGTCGCAACGAATGAGTAAGGTGTCGTAATGACTTCGCCTGTAACTCTGAGCGCCTGCAGCGCAGTCAATAACGCGATTGTACCGTTATTAAAAAGCGCAATGTGCTCCACCCCCAGGTACTCACAGAGCTCCTTTTCAAGCTGCTGGTGCATTGGGCCGCCATTGGTCAGTGTCTTGCTCTCCCATATTTTTTCAAGATAGGGAACAAACTCTTCTAGTGGCGGAAGGTAGGGCTGAGTTACATAAACAGGCTTATCGCTCATAAAACTTCCTTGCGCTAATCTTAATCACTCAACCGCGCCTCGTAGCTGAGTACTTATTAGTAAGTCATATAGCGAGATAGAGAGAACCCATATCTCGCGCTATTCTTACTTCAAGAATTCCGCATACCAAGGCATGGCCTTTGCGATGCCTTGCCCAATATTAAACTTGGGTGCATATCCCAAAAGCGTTTGTATCTTGCCAATATCTGCTTGTGAATGGCGCACATCACCCGCGCGAAAGTCTCGATACACAGGCTCTTTATCATAAGTGATGCCGTTTTCCGCCAGGGATTCGCGCAACGCCGAAAACAACATATTGAGATCAGTGCGCCCACTGACCGCCACATTATAAACCTGATTGCGCGCGGAAGAATCGCTTGCAGTCGCGGCTAAAATATTGGCTTGAACTGTATTCTCGATGAAGCAGAAATCCCGACTGGTTTCACCATCACCATTGATGAAAACTTCCTCGTTTTTTATCATCGCAGCCGCCCATTTTGGGATAACAGCCGCGTAAGCACCATCAGGATCCTGCCGCTTGCCAAAAACATTGAAGTAACGCAAACCGATTGTTTCAAAACCATAGCATCTGGCGAAAACGTCGGCATACAGTTCATTGACGTACTTGGTGACCGCGTAGGGGGACAGCGGCTTACCGATCACATCTTCAACTTTTGGCAGACCGGGATGATCGCCATAAGTCGAACTGCTTGCCGCGTAAGTAAAACTCTTTACCTTGGCATCCCGTGCCGCGACCAACATGTTGAGGAAGCCATCAATGTTGGTACCGTTTGTTGTGATCGGGTCGTTAAGGGAACGAGGAACAGACCCCAAAGCGGCCTGATGCAGTACATAATCCACACCTTCGCAGGCCTGATGACAATCCTTGAGCTCTCGAATGTCACCTTCGACAAATCGAAAACGTGCCCACTGCTCAGGGAGAACTGTATTTTTTACTTCGTCGAGGTTTCTTTGGTGACCGGTAGCGAAATTATCCAACCCGACAACCGTCTGATTCAAACCAAGCAGTGTTTCCAACAAATTAGAGCCAATAAAACCCGCAACTCCGGTGACTAACCAGGTTTTCGGCGAAGCTGGAAGTGTTTCTATCAGAGTTTCGTAGCGGGTCATCGATATTAGCTCGTAATTTGATTTAGGTTAACGACTTCAGAAACCTGGGGCTTACAGGCGAATGTCCGATTCTTCACGACTCAGAAGATATTTAAGATCATAAAGAACGTGCTCCGCCTTACCGAACCGGCGGATATTTTCTGCACCCAGGGCACGGAACTCATTGTGAGCGACCGCCAGAACGATACCGTCGTATGCATTTACTCCCGGCTCGGAAACAGGAGTGATCCCATACTCATGCTCCGCTTCGGCAACACTCACCCATGGATCATAAACATCCACAGCAATGTTGTATTCTGCCAGTTCACTCACGATATCGACGATACGAGTATTACGCAGGTCCGGGCAGTTTTCCTTGAAAGTCAGACCCATGATCAATACGCGAGCACCATCTACATGGATGCGCTCTTTCAACATCGCTTTTACCAACTGTGAAACAACGTAAGCGCCCATGCCATCATTCAAACGACGGCCGGCCAGGATGATTTCCGGATGGTAGCCGATTGACTGGGCTTTATGGGTAAGGTAGTAGGGGTCAACACCGATGCAATGCCCGCCGACCAACCCTGGACGGAACGGAAGGAAGTTCCACTTCGTACCCGCGGCCTCAAGCACCGCTTCCGTATCAATGCCCATCTTGTTGAAAATAATCGCCAGCTCGTTGATAAGCGCAATATTCAAGTCGCGCTGAGTGTTCTCGATAACCTTGGCAGCCTCGGCAACCTTGATGCTGCTAGCCTTGTGAGTGCCCGCGACAATGATCTGATTGTAAAGTGCGTCGACCAGGTCAGCGATTTCAGGCGTGGAGCCGGAAGTGACTTTTTTGATCGTAGTAACCCGGTGCTCTTTGTCGCCCGGGTTGATCCGCTCAGGACTGTAGCCAGCAAAGAAATCGACGTTGAACTTGAGACCAGAGACCCGCTCAAGAACCGGGACGCAGTCTTCTTCTGTAGCGCCTGGGTATACAGTTGACTCGTAAATAACCAGATCGCCCTTCTTCAACACCTTCCCGATGCTTTCAGAAGCCTTGATCAGAGGCGTCAGGTCTGGCTGGTTGTATTCGTCGATAGGGGTCGGAACGGTAACGACAAAAGTGTTGCAGGCAGCCAGCTCATTCAGCTCACAGCTATAACTCAAATAGCCCGCCTGCTTCAGCTCCTCGTCACTGACTTCAAGAGTTGAATCATGTCCTTCTTTCAAGGCTTGGATACGCGGCTGGTTAATGTCAAACCCGACCACCGTCCGATGCTTACCAAACTCCACTGCGAGGGGCAGGCCCACATATCCAAGGCCGATAATGGCGAGCTTAATATCTTCCAGTTTTTGCATAATCAAAGCCTAAATAATCAGAGAATCCATAATATTTACTGAATTAATTTCAGTATGAAGTGCTTCAAGCGCGACGCCGATTCAGTACTCTCTCCTGGTACAGTCATGGCTCGCACATCCAACTAATCCCTCAGTGATGCTTTTTGAGGCATTCCACCACCTATATTATTCGTCAGCAGCATATTCCATCAGCGAACAATTCAGGTCTGTTTCTGGCACTGCCGCAGCCTCCCCTGTCGAATAGGGTACGTATCGCTCCTGGCCCATCAGCGCCGGATAGTTTAAACACCACAACCCGCTGAACACCATGAAGAATATCGCCCTCAGTTACACTCGGAATCGGATAATCAGAAGACCGCGAAGCATAGCGCAATGCCATCATGCTTCGATGATTCTCAATTAGAAGAGTTCCATGACAGCTAGATAATCATACTACGCGATACCAATATAAATCAGAACTCGCGGCATCCGGATCCCGACGTCAGACATGCAACGCCAAGAGCCTGAAGGCTCATGGCATGCCGGAGAGTCATTTTTTGAACACCCGAAGGTGATTTGGTTCGCTATAGGAGCAGTCCCTATACCGAGAGAAGAATTGGAGATCGGGTTGTTTGCACACAATCGAGCGACACAACCCTACTGGACGCAGTTAATACACTCGCGTCTGAGCCTGAGCTTTTCCCTCTCCAAGCAGTTCAGAGCCGAGAACGGGCACTTGACGTGTCGCCATTCTTTTCCTGCTTGCCAGCAGTGTTCGAGCCAGAGCAATCAGAACGCCAAGAATCCCACCCAGAACCAGCCCCATTGCGAGCACGAGAGCTTTCTTCGGCTTAATTGGACTCAGCGGCTCGAGCGCCTGCTTGTCAATAGTCACCAGTTTCAACCGACTCATATCGATATTCAGTTTACGTAGCCGAGCCTCCTCTGCACGCAGGGGCTCCACATTGATTAGAAACAGGTCTTCATTCTCACGACGATTCAAGACCTCAATCTGACGATTGGCCCGCAGCAGTTGAAGCTCTTTGGCAATTTGCGCGATACGACCTTCAGTAAAGTCATCAGACGTGCGCCGTTGCAGGGCATTTCGCTCTGCCTCCAGTGCATCTACGCCCATAAAATATAGGGGGATCTGCTGGTTATTGATTTCGGTACGCATCATGCCTGGCGTCCCAGCGCGGTTTTCATCGCCGAGCGACGAGGGAGTAGCTGGCTTTTTAATACCCAGCGACTTGGCGATGCCAATTGCCTCGTTCAGCAGTACAAGCCGATCACCACGGATGATTTTCAATTGGGCCCTGAGCGCTTTGAGCTCATCCTGCAACTGGGCACGCCGAAGCACATCAGCTTCAGTCAGAGTGGCAATTTTTGCCTCTTTATCGATCTCATAGCTTGAGCGAGCAGCTTTCAGCTTACCTTCAATCTCGTTCAGTCGGTTTTTCACGATTACGTTCAAATCAGCGCCGATCTGCTGACGCTCGGCATCAATCGCGAACTGAATAAACCCGTTCAAAATCGAGACACCATCAATTCCCTTGGGATAGTTCATCTCAAGTTTGATATAGGCACTCAGGGAGTCGGCTTTTTTAGGATCAGGCAGAACCAGATTGATCGAGTTACGATTGAACTCCTCAAAACTCTGCTCGAGAGTTCTTCCTGGACGCTCAAATGCCTTAAATAGATTTTGATGAGTCCGAAAAAAACTCAGGCGGGTGTCATACGACTCAAGAGACGCTCCGACCCTGATCAGCGCCTCTCCAGGAGGAAGACCGTAAATTTCAGATCGATTCAACGCATCCAATTCGTTGATCGCCGCAGGGCGCAAAACGCTACTAACTTGATATTCAGGAGTCGCAAAAAAGGCATAAGCGGCAGCCATCGCGCCAACAAGCGCGGTGACTATGACTATGAGGACCTTTTGCTGCCATACCGCCTGAAAAAGCGCGACAAGATCAATTTCATCGGATGGTGGTACCGGAGGGGCATTAAAACTACTACTCACAACAAAAACCTGCCTTCAAAGAGAAACTGCGGGCTCGTTATGCAGACAATTCATGGTTTTTTAGAATTATAAACATCTGGCTCGCCCCCGGCGTCGCTGCTGGGATGAGCCACAAAAATTGCCTATTCTCGAGAACAGCAAGCATTTTGCCATCTAATTGCCATATTACAAGTCTTGACAATCTGTAGGACTGTTCCGAAAAAGCCAAACTCCTTGAAAAATGCTACAAAAGCTTGCGCGGCACCCCATGCGCACCGAGCTATCAATCAGGGCGCCAGCCTCTTCGACCGAGGAGAGCGATTCAACCTAAACGCCAAACCCACCAATGGACTAACGGTCATTCCTACAAGCAAAGCCAATGTCATTAAGATGGAAATCGGTGCCTGGGGAGTGGTCCACCCCAGGAATGACAAAGCGGCGCTCTGTTGATTCTCCAGCACAAACGCCAGCACCCCAACCATGACGAGCAAAGTAATCAGCACCGACACAACGCGCTTGACCCCACGCATAAACTTCTCCTACCCAAAAACCCTCAGACGCCTTCTTCTTCGTCTTCGTTCACCCGATCGCGCAATTCCTTGCCCGGCTTGAAATGAGGCACGAACTTGCCGTCAAGGCTGACGGACTGCCCGGTTTTTGGGTTGCGCCCCACACGAGGCGCACGATAGTGCAGCGAGAAGCTACCAAACCCACGAATTTCAATCCGATCGCCGGTAGCCAGACATTGGGACATCTGCTCAAGCATGGTCTTGATGGCCAGCTCCACATCCTTGGATGAGAGCAGCCCTTGATGGGTGACAATTCGTTCGATCAACTCCGACTTCGTCATATTTTTCCCTTCTTTTTCAAGCAGCTAGGAAAAGCGCTTCGAAGGTTTTAGCATGACCGGAGGAATTTGAACAGCCCATGTATTGACTTATATTCAAAGACTTGGGGTGCAACTCGAAGAGAGTTGGCATTGCGCACCACGACAGCCAGCTCTCGCTCAGTCTCACTGGAGGCACTCCAGCGCGATCGCTGCCAGATAGAGCCTGTAAGCGCGAACGCGCTGCCAGCGCGACGACGGCGCTCCAGCCACAGAACGCCAAGGCGACGCTGCACACAACACCAAATCCCAGGCACAAAAAAGGGCGACCGAAGTCGCCCTTTTTCTATGGTCTGACAGAACTTAGTTCTGCTTTTCCATTTGTGCACGCAGCAGGTCGCCCAGAGTGGTAGGACCAGCAGAAGGCTCAGAGGTAGCTGGCTTGTCGCGCAGGCTCTGGATGGCTTCTTTCTCTTCAGCATCGTCTTTCGACTTGATGGAGAGCTGGATTACGCGGCTCTTGCGGTCAACGCTGATGATCTTGGCTTCTACTTCTTCGCCTTCTTTCAGAACGTTGCGCGCGTCTTCAACGCGGTCACGGCTGATTTCGGAGGCTTTCAGAGTCGCTTCGATATCGTCGGCCAGAGTGATGATGGCGCCTTTAGCGTCAACTTCCTTCACGATGCCTTTAACGATTGCGCCTTTGTCGTTCTCTTGAACGTACTCGGAGAACGGATCGCTTTCCAGTTGCTTGATACCCAGGGAGATGCGCTCGCGCTCTGGGTCAACCGACAGGATAACGGTGTCCAGCTCGTCGCCCTTCTTGAAACGACGAACAGCTTCTTCGCCAACTTCGTTCCAGGAGATGTCGGACAGGTGAACCAGACCGTCGATGCCGCCGTCCAGACCAATGAAGATACCGAAATCGGTGATCGACTTGATGGTGCCGGAGATTTTATCGCCCTTGTTGAACTGGCCAGAGAAATCTTCCCATGGGTTAGATTTGCACTGCTTGATGCCGAGGGAGATACGACGACGCTCTTCGTCGATGTCCAGAACCATAACTTCCACTTCGTCGCCGACTTGTACGACTTTCGAAGGATGGATGTTCTTGTTGGTCCAGTCCATTTCGGAAACGTGTACCAGGCCTTCCACGCCTTCTTCCAGCTCTGCAAAGCAGCCGTAGTCGGTCAGGTTGGTAACACGCGCGGTGACGCGAGTGCTTTCTGGGTAACGAGCCTTGATAGCGACCCATGGATCTTCGCCCAGCTGCTTCAAGCCCAGGGAAACACGGTTGCGCTCACGATCGTACTTCAGAACCTTGACATCGATCTCGTCGCCAACGTTGACGATTTCCGATGGATGCTTGATACGCTTCCAAGCCATGTCGGTAATGTGCAGCAGGCCATCGACGCCACCCAGATCGACGAATGCGCCGTAATCGGTGAGGTTTTTGACGATACCTTTGACTTGTTGGCCTTCCTGCAGGGATTCCAGCAGAGCTTCACGCTCGGCGGAGTTCTCTGCTTCCAGGACGCTGCGACGGGAAACGACAACGTTGTTGCGCTTCTGGTCGAGCTTGATGACCTTGAATTCGAGTTCCTTGCCTTCCAGGTGCGTGGTGTCGCGCACAGGACGAACGTCGACCAAAGAACCTGGCAGGAACGCACGGATGCCGTTAACGTCGACAGTGAAGCCGCCTTTAACCTTACCGTTGATAACGCCCTTGACCACTTCTTCAGCTGCGAAGGCTGCTTCGAGAACAATCCAGCATTCAGCGCGCTTGGCTTTTTCACGGGACAGCTTGGTTTCACCGAAACCGTCTTCAACCGAGTCCAGAGCAACGTGAACTTCGTCACCGACATTGATAGTCAGGTCACCAGCATCGTTGTAGAACTGTTCCAGCGGGATCAGAGCTTCAGACTTCAGACCAGCGTGAACGGTTACCCAGCGAGCTTGGTAATCGATATCAACGATAACACCGGTGATGATGGAGCCTGCCTGAAGGTTCAGGGTTTTTAGGCTTTCTTCAAAGAGTTCCGCAAAGCTTTCGCTCATTTTAATTCCTGTTGATAAGGGCGAAGAATACGCCCATCTCCACACCCCAGACGGTGTGGGTCAGTTTCAATTAAAAGAAGCACCACAGGACTATGACTGGTCCCCTGCGGCCTTCTTGGTCACCCGGCGATATCGCGAATGGCGATCTCACTCAAGATGCGTTCCAGCACCTGCTCGATGGACAACTCCGTGGAATCCAGCTGTATGGCGTCAGCCGCCGGCTTGAGCGGGGCTACCGCACGCTGGGTATCACGCTCATCGCGTGCACGGATCTCATCTAGCAGACTCGACAGACTAACACCATCGACTTTGCCCTTCAACTGCAAGTAACGGCGACGGGCCCGCTCCTCGGCGCTGGCCGTGAGGAAAATCTTCAGCGGCGCCTCGGGGAAGACCACCGTGCCCATGTCGCGGCCATCGGCCACCAGACCCGGCGGTTCCTGAAAAGCCCGCTGGCGCTGCAGCAAAGCATCGCGCACCGCCGGCAATGCGGCGACCTGGGAAGCCCAGGAGCCGACCTGCTCGTTGCGCAGGTCGTCGGTCACATCGTCCCCTTCCAGGATGATGCGCTGGGGATGACCTTCGGTCGCCCCGACGAACTGCACGTCAAGATGCGCAGCCAGCAGCTTCAGCGATTCTTCGTTGGTCAGGTCGACACCATGGTTGCGGGCGGCAAAGGCCAGCAAGCGGTATAGCGCCCCGGAATCCAGCAGGCACCAGCCCAGGCGCTTGGCCAGGATGCCGGCGATCGTGCCCTTGCCCGAGCCACTTGGCCCGTCGATGGTAATCACCGGTGCTTTGATATTCACAATTGAGCCTCTTGGGCAACACGGATGCCGACTTGGGCACACAGTGTAAGAAAATTCGGAAAAGACGTAGCCACGTTGGCACAGTCATGGATACGAATCGGCGCAGCCGCTCGCAGGGAAGCCACGCTGAAGGCCATGGCAATCCGGTGATCGCCATGGGCGTGGACTTCACCACCGCCGATCACGCCACCATCGATAATAATCCCATCAGGTGTCGGTTCACACTTCACGCCCAGCGCAAGCAGACCGTCGGCCATGACCTGGATCCGGTCGGACTCCTTGACCCGCAGCTCCTCTGCCCCACGCAATACCGTCCGGCCTTCGGCGCACGCCGCAGCCACGAACAACACCGGGAACTCATCGATAGCCAGCGGGACCAGGGCTTCAGGAATCTCGATCCCCTTCAACGGCGCCGCACGAACACGCAAATCAGCGACCGGCTCACCACCCACTTCCCGTTGGTTTTCCAGGGTGATGTCCGCGCCCATCAGTCGCAGGATATCGATCACGCCGGTACGGGTCGGATTGATACCCACATGTTCAAGCAACAGCTCGGAGCCTTCGGCGATTGAAGCCGCCACCAGAAAGAACGCCGAGGAGGAAATATCCCCAGGCACCTCAATATGGGTCGCGGTCAACGCATGGCCCGACTCGACCGCAGCCGTAGCGCCCGCCACGTCCACCGGATACCCAAAACCGCGCAACATCCGCTCGGTATGGTCGCGGGTCGGCGCCGGTTCGGTAATCGAGGTTTTACCCTCGGCATACAACCCGGCCAACAACAGGCAGGACTTGACCTGAGCGCTGGCCATCGGCAATGCGTAGGTCAGCCCCTTGAGTGCCTGGCCGCCACGAATGGTCAGCGGCGGGCGCCCTTCCGGCCCGGTCTCGATCACCGCGCCCATTGCGCGCAATGGCTTGGCCACGCGATTCATCGGGCGCTTGGACAGCGAGGCGTCCCCCGTCAACACACTGTCGAAGCGCTGGGCCGCCAGCAAACCGGACAACAACCGCATGGAGGTGCCGGAGTTACCCAGATAGATCGGACCTGGCGCCGGCTTCAAGCCATGCAGGCCAACCCCGTGGATGGTGACGCGCCCATGGTGCGGGCCTTCAATCACCACGCCCATGTCGCGGAACGCCTGCAAGGTCGCCAGGGCGTCCTCACCCTCCAGAAAACCTTCGACTTCAGTGACACCGTCCGCCAGAGAACCGAGCATGATCGAGCGATGGGAGATCGACTTATCCCCAGGCACGCGGATCTGCCCGCTCAAGCGGCCACCGGGACTGGCGAGAAACACCAGGTCATCCGCGTTTACTGCAGCATCCATATAGGCCCGACGCGCCAGAATCTTGCTGAAATGCTCCCGTGCCACCCGCGCACGGGTGAACACGCCCAACAACTGGTGCCCGTCGCCAGCATCGACCGCGTCGCGCAAGGCGTCGAGGTCGCTGCGGAACGTGTCCAGGGTGCGCAACACCGCATCGCGGTTGGCAAGGAAGATGTCGTGCCACATCACCGGATCACTACCGGCGATCCGGGTAAAGTCGCGGAAACCACCGGCGGCGTAGCGGAAAATCTCGAGGTTCTCGTTGCGCTTGGCCAGCGAATCCACCAGGCCAAATGCGAGCAAATGCGGCAGATGGCTGGTCGCTGCCAGCACTTCATCGTGGCGCTCGACCTGCATATGCTCGACATCCGCCCCCAGCTCGCGCCAGAGCCGATCCACCACGGCCAGTGCCGCAGGATCGGTTTCATCCAGCGGTGTCAGAATCACTTTATGGCGACGGAACAGCTGCGCATTGGACGCCTCCACCCCGCTCTGCTCGGACCCGGCAATCGGATGCCCAGGCACAAACCGCGCAGGCATGCCACCAAAGGCCAGCCGCGCCGCACGCACCACATTGCCCTTGGCACTGCCGACATCGGTCAGGATTGCCTGGCCCAGATCCATGCCGGCCAACAGCGCCAGCAACTTCTCCATGGCCAGGATCGGCACCGCCAGCTGAATGACATCCGCGCCCTGGCAGGCTACAGCGAGATCAGCCTCGCAACGGTCCACCACACCCAACTCCACCGCCAACTTGCGCGATTGCGGGTCCAGGTCCACACCGACCACTTCGCCACACAGGCCGCTTTCCCGCAGGCCCTTCGCAAAGGAGCCGCCGATCAATCCCAGACCGACCACCACCAGGCGACCGATCATAGGTACAGCAGGTTGCAATGCAGTGACATCAACCACGAGCCAGAACCTTGGCCAGCGCTTCGAGGAAGCGGCTGTTTTCAGCAGGCAGACCGATGGTGATGCGCAGGTGGTTCGGCATGCCGTAATTGGCCACCGGACGCACGATCACACCCTCGCGCAGCAAGCCCTGGAACACAGGAGCCGCCACTTGGCCGAGGTCGACGCAGATGAAGTTGCCCTTGGACGGAATCCAGCCCAGGCCCAGCTCACGGAAGCCTTCCTGCAATTGCAGCATGCCGCTTTCGTTGAGGCGACGGCCTTCTTCCAGGTACTCGGCGTCCTGCACCGCAGCGCAAGCCGCCGCCAGTGCGAGGCTGTTGACGTTGAATGGCTGGCGCACACGGTTCAACACATCGGCTACCACCGCAGTGGACAAGCCGTAACCGACCCGCAGCGACGCCAGGCCATAAGCCTTGGAGAAGGTGCGCGAGACCAGCAGGTTCGGATAAGCCGCGAGGAAGTCCAGGCCGTCCGGCAAGTCGCTGCCTTCGGCGTACTCGATGTACGCCTCGTCCAGCACCACCAGTACATGCTCCGGCACGTCCTGCAGGAAGTTATCCAGCACCTCGGCGCTGAACCAGGTGCCGGTCGGGTTGTTCGGGTTGGCGATAAACACAACACGAGTATTGCCATCGATGGCCGCCAGCATGGCTGGCAGGTCATGACCCCAGTCTTTCGCAGGAATCACACGCGCCTCGGCGCCAACGGCCTGAGTGACGATCGGATAGACCGCAAACGCGTGCTCGCTGAATACCGCGTTCAGGCCCGGCGCCAGATAGGCGCGGCCGACCAGCTCCAGAATATCGTTGGAGCCGTTACCCAGGGTCACCTGGTTGATATCAACGCGGCAGTTTTTCGCCAGCAGGGACTTGAGTTCAAAGCCGTTACCATCAGGATAACGGGTCAGTTCGGCCAGCGCCTCACGAATCGCGGGCAGTACCTTGGGGCTTGGGCCCATCGGGTTTTCGTTACTGGCCAGCTTTACGATCTTCGACGGATCCAGATTCAACTCACGCGCCAGCTCGTCCACAGGCTTGCCCGGAACGTAAGGCGACAGTTGTTGCACGCCCGGCTGCGCCAGGGCGAGGAAGTTGCCACTCATGTTAAAGCCTCACAAAACCGCTTTCGGGTAAGAGCCCAGCACCTTGAGTGCCACGGCTTCCTGACTGATTTTCTCGAGCACACCCTTGACCAGTGGGTCGCGGTGATGGCCGACGAAGTCGATAAAGAACACATAAGTCCATTTACCGCTGCGCGAAGGACGAGTCTCGATTCGCGTCAGGTCAATCCCGTTGTCGTGGAACGGCACCAGCAGCTCATGCAGCGCGCCGGGCTTGTTGCTCATGGAGACGATGATCGATGTCTTGTCGTCGCCGGTCGGCGGCACTTCCTGGCTGCCGATCATCAGGAAGCGCGTGGAGTTATCCGGGCGATCCTCGATTTTCTCGGCCAGGCGCGTCAGCCCATACAGGCCGGCAGCCATGTCGCCGGCAATCGCCGCCGAGTTCCACTCACCCTTGACCCGCTTCGCCGCTTCGGCGTTGCTGGACACCGCCACGCGCTCCACATTCGGGTAGTGCGCGTCCAGCCACTTGCGGCACTGGGCCAGGGACTGGGCGTGGGAGTAGATGCGGCTGATGCTGTCGGTCTTGGTGTTTTCGCCCACCAGCAAGTGGTGGTGAATACGCAACTCGACTTCGCCGCAGATCACCATGTCGTGCTCAAGGAAGCTGTCGAGGGTGTGGTTGACGGCACCTTCGGTGGAGTTTTCCACCGGCACCACGCCAAAATTCACCGCCCCGGCGGCCACTTCACGGAACACTTCGTCGATCGCAGCCATCGGCTTGCTGATCACCGCGTGACCGAAGTGCTTCATGGCCGCGGCTTGAGTGAAGGTGCCTTCCGGGCCCAGGTAAGCCACTTTCAGCGGCTGCTCCAGTGCCAGGCACGAAGACATGATTTCACGGAACAACCGCGCCATCTCTTCGTTGCCCAACGGGCCCTTGTTGCGTTCCATCACGCGCTTGAGCACCTGGGCTTCACGCTCCGGACGGTAGAATACCGGCACTTCGCCTTCAGCCAGGGAAGCCATCTTCACCCGTGCAACTTCCTGGGCGCACCGCGCGCGCTCACTGATCAGTTCCAGGACTTTCTCGTCCAGGCTGTCAATGCGTACGCGCAGGGCCTTGAGTTCTTGCTCAGACATTAGCCGTGTTCCTTTTCGAACTCTGCCATGTAAGCCACCAACGCCTTGACGGCGTGGATATCGACAGCGTTATAGATGGAGGCGCGCATGCCACCTACCGAACGGTGGCCCTTGAGGTTCAACAGGCCGCGCTCGTCGGCGCCGGCAAGGAAAGGCTTGTCCAGGCGGTCATCCGCCAGGCGGAACGGCACGTTCATCCACGAACGGTCGGTCAGGTTGATCGGGTTGCTGTACAGGCCGCTGGCGTCGATGAAGTCGTACAGGGTACGTTTCTTCTCTTCGTTGAGCTTGCCCATGGCAGCCACGCCGCCCTGCTCTTTCAGCCATTCGAACACCAGGCCCGACAAGTACCAGGCGAAGGCCGGCGGGGTGTTGTACATCGAGCCGTTATCGGCCGCGACCTTGTAGTTGAGCATGGTCGGGCATAGCGAACGCGCACGACCCAACAGGTCTTCACGGACGATGTTGACTAGGATGCCGCTCGGGCCGATGTTCTTCTGTGCACCGGCGTAGATCATGCCGTACTTGGACACATCGATCGGGCGCGAGAGGATGTCCGAGGACATGTCGCAGACCAGCGGGACATCACCCACTTCCGGCACCCAATCGAACTCCAGGCCGCCGATGGTTTCGTTCGCCACGTAGTGAACGTAGGCCGCGTCTTTCGACAGTTTCCACTCGTTCTGACCGGGGATGGCGAAGTAGTCGTAGGGCTTGGCCGTGCCTGCCACATTGACGTGACCGTAACGGGAGGCCTCTTCAATGGCCTTCTGCCCCCAGATACCGGTGTCGATATAGTCCGCAGTGCCGTCTTCCGGCAGCAGGTTCAGCGGGATCTGGGCGAACTGCTGGCTCGCACCACCCTGCAGGAACAGCACTTTGTAATCGGACGGGATGTCCAGCAAGTCGCGCATATCCTGCTCGGCCTTGGTGGCAATGGACACGAACTCATCGCTGCGATGGCTCATTTCCATCACGGAGAGGCCTTTTCCATGCCAGTCGAGGAGTTCACCCTGCGCGCGCTGCAGGACTGCTTCAGGAAGCGCCGCGGGACCGGCACAGAAGTTATAGGCTCTCTTGCTCACATCCAATCTCTCTGATCTGGTGGGACTGCAATCAACATCCCGCAACGCGGAACCCTGTAGGAGCTGGCTTGCCAGCGATGCAAACGACTCGGCGCTTCACTTGAATCGAGTTGATGCCATCGCCGGCAAGCCGGCTCCTACAAGAGCGGCGCGGCGTCGTATTTCAAACGGGACAAACAACAAGGGGGCGAATCTTCATCCGCCCCCTGTGTGTCCGCTTATTCCTGCGGTTCTTCTTCGTCTGCGGCAGCGTCGAGTGTTGGCTCGTCGACGCCGTCATCGGCATCGCCGATCACTTGCCCCTCGAGTGCAATCCCCTCTTCACCTTCCAGCTCCTCGCCTTCGACTTCCGACGGCTCCTGGACACGCTCCAGGCCTACCAACGTTTCGTCGCTGGCCAGCTTGATCAAGGTCACGCCCTGGGTGTTACGCCCCAGGCTCGACACTTCATCAACCCGGGTACGTACCAGGGTGCCCTGGTCGGAAATCAGCATGATTTCCTCACCATCCAGCACCTGGACCGCGCCGACCAGGCGGCCGTTGCGATCGTTGCTGACCATGGCGATAACGCCCTGGCCGCCACGCTTGTACTCGGGGAACTCGCTGATGGCCGTACGCTTGCCGTAGCCGCGGGCCGATGCCGTGAGGATCTCGCTGCCTTCTTCCGGGATCAGCATCGAAATCAGCTTCTGCCCTTCCGGCAGGCGCATGCCGCGCACACCGCGGGCGGTACGGCCCATGGCACGAACGTCGGATTCCTTGAAGCGCGTGACCTTGCCGCCGTCGGAGAACAGCATGACTTCACGCTCGCCGTCGGTGATGGCCGCGCTGATCAATACGTCGCCTTCGTCCAGTTCGAGGGCGATCAGGCCCACGCTGCGTTGACGGCTGAAGGATTCCAGCGGGGTCTTCTTCACGGTGCCTTTCGCAGTGGCCATGAAGATGAAGTGACCTTCGGTGTACTCGTCTACCGGCAGCATGGTGGTGATGTATTCATCACTGTCCAGCGGCAGCAGGTTGACCAGCGGACGACCACGGGCAGCGCGGGACGCTTCCGGGATTTCGTAGGTTTTCAGCCAGTACACCTTGCCCTTGCTGGAGAACAGCAGCAGCGTGGTGTGGCTGTTGGCAACCAGCAGGTGAGCGATGTAGTCCTCATCCTTGACGCCGGTAGCCGATTTGCCTTTACCGCCACGACGCTGGGCCTGGTACGCCGCCAGAGGCTGGGTCTTGGCATAGCCACCGTGGGAAATGGTCACGACGCGATCCTCTTCCGGGATCATGTCACCCAGGGTCAGGTCGAGACGGGCGTCGAGAATCTCGGTGCGGCGCACATCGCCGTATTCGGCGCGGATCACTTCCAGTTCTTCGCGGATCACTTCCATCAGGCGCACGGCGCTGTTGAGGATGCGGATCAGCTCGCCGATCTGGTTGAGGATCTCCTGGTACTCGGCCAGCAGTTTCTCGTGTTCCAGGCCGGTCAGACGGTGCAGACGCAGTTCCAGAATGGCCTGGGCCTGTTCCGGGGAGAGGAAATACTTGCCGTCGCGCAGGCCGTATTGTGGGTCCAGGGTCTCCGGACGGCACGAATCGGCACCGGCACGTTCCACCATCGCTACTACGGCGCTGGATTCCCACGGCATCTTGATCAGCGCTTCCTTGGCTTCCGACGGCGTCGGCGAAGCCTTGATCAGGGCGATGACCGGGTCGATGTTCGACAGCGCAACAGCCTGGCCTTCCAGGATGTGGCCGCGTTCACGGGCCTTGCGCAGTTCGAATACGGTACGGCGGGTTACCACTTCGCGGCGGTGACGCACGAAGGCTTCCAGCAGATCCTTGAGGTTCAGGATGCGCGGGCGGCCGTCGATCAGCGCTACCACGTTGATACCGAATACGCTTTGCAGCTGGGTCTGGGCGTAGAGGTTGTTGAGGATCACCTCAGGCACTTCGCCACGACGCAGCTCGATCACCACGCGCATACCGTCCTTGTCAGACTCGTCGCGCAGCTCGGTGATGCCTTCCAGCTTCTTCTCTTTAACCAGCTCGGCGATCTTCTCGATCAGACGCGCCTTGTTCAACTGGTAAGGGAGTTCGGTGATGACGATCTGCTGACGGCCACCGACCTTGTCGATGTCTTCGATGATCGAGCGGGCACGCATGTAAATGCGGCCGCGACCGGTACGGTAGGCTTCGATGATGCCGGCGCGACCGTTGATGATCGCGGCGGTCGGGAAGTCCGGACCCGGGATGTACTGCATCAGCTCATCGACGGTCAGCTCGGGGTTGTCGATGAGGGCCAGGCAACCGTCGATGACTTCACCGAGGTTGTGTGGCGGGATGTTGGTGGCCATGCCCACGGCGATACCGCTGGAGCCGTTGACCAACAGGTTGGGAATACGGGTCGGCATGACCGCCGGGATCATTTCGGTGCCGTCGTAGTTCGGCACCCAGTCCACGGTTTCCTTGTGCAGGTCAGCCAGCAGCTCGTGCGCCAGCTTGGTCATGCGCACTTCGGTGTATCGCATGGCCGCAGCGTTGTCGCCGTCGACCGAACCGAAGTTGCCCTGGCCGTCTACCAGCAGGTAGCGCAGGGAAAACGGCTGGGCCATCCGAACGATGGTGTCGTACACCGCAGTGTCGCCGTGAGGGTGATACTTACCGATCACGTCACCGACAACACGGGCAGATTTCTTGTACGGCTTGTTCCAGTCGTTACCCAGCTCGCTCATCGCGAACAGCACACGCCTGTGCACGGGCTTCAAGCCATCGCGCGCATCAGGCAGTGCCCGACCGACAATTACGCTCATCGCGTAGTCGAGGTAGGACTGTTTCAGCTCGTCTTCGATATTGACCGGGAGGATTTCTTTGGCCAGTTCGCCCATGAGAAGCCTGATTCCTTTTTCGGGTGAAACCTCGTCACATCCTATGGGACGAACGAAGCTCGCCGCTGCCGGCATGATGCCTGGCAACGACTTACGACAAATCAACGAGTTATGACACGGATCTGCGCATTAAAGGTTACCCCTTGGGGTGACCCTGGAAACCGCCGGATGTTATCACAATCGCCGCCACGCACCTATCCCCCTGATGCGCATGGAGCATAGTAAGTTGACGGATGACAGGCTTGACGGCGACGAGAGGGCCTTAGAGCTGGATCCAAGGGGATTTTTGCGGGCAAATTGCCTCAATGCAGGCGTTTACGACACATCAGCTGCGCCAACTTCGCCGTGTCGGGGCGTTCGACGATGCCTTTTTCAGTGACGATCACATCAATCAGGTCCGCCGGCGTCACGTCGAACACCGGGTTGAAGGCGTCTACATCAGCGGCTACGCGGGTGCCGCCGACTTCCAGCAGTTCACGGGCGTCGCGCTCTTCAAGCGGCACGTCATCACCGCTGGCCGCCATCAGGTCGATGGTTGAGCTGGGCGCCACCACCATGAAACGCACGCCGTGATGCATGGCGCACACCGCCAGCTGATAGGTGCCGATCTTGCTGACCACATCGCCATTGGCCGCAATGCAGTCGGCACCGACGATCACCCAGGTCACGCCTTTGGTCTTGAGGATATGCGCACCCGCCGAATCGGCATTCACGGTGACCGGAATGCCTTCATTGGCCAATTCCCAGGCCGTCAGCCGCGAGCCTTGCAGCCAGGGCCGGGTTTCGTTGGCGTAGACGCGCTCCACCATGCCTTCCAGGAACGCTCCGCGAATCACCCCGAGCGCGGTACCGACGCCGCCGGTAGCCAACGCACCCGCATTGCCATGGGTCAGGATCGCCTGGACATTGCCCTGGTGCTTGCGGATCAGCTCTACACCCAGCTGCGCCATGGTCAGGTTGGCTTCACGATCACTTTGGTGAATCGCCACCGCCTCGGCCTCCAGCACCTTCAACGGATCGGCGTGTTTCTTGAGGCGATCGAGGCAATCGCGCATGCGCTTCATGGCCCAGAAAAGATTCGACGCGGTCGGGCGGGTATCCGCCAGCAGCGCGTAGTCCTCTTCCCAGGCGGCCTGCCAGTCATCGCCCTCGGCGATGTGGGCACGAGCGGCCAGCACCAGGCCATACGCCGCACTGATGCCAATGGCCGGCGCACCGCGCACCACCATCGTGCGAATGGCCTCGGCCACCTCGGCAGCACTGGTGCAGGCGACCCAGGTTTCTGCAGACGGCAAAATACGCTGATCGAGCAGGTACAGTGCGCCATCACGCCAGTCGATGGCCTTCACTTTCTCCGCAGCCAACAGTCGATCGCGCATCCCTCACCCCGCACTCATGAACAAAAGCCGCCGATTATAGCGATCCGCCAGCCAGGACGCTCGGGTATACTTCGCCGTTCTTTATAGATGCCTGGGAAACTGCCCTCGATGACACCGACTGCCGCCCCGCTCGACTTATTGCTGCTGCCCACCTGGCTGGTACCTGTCGAGCCTGCCGGCGTAGTGCTCAAGGAGCACGCCCTGGGCATTCGTGACGGGTGCATTGCGTTTATCGGCCCACGCGCCGCGGCCTTGAAGCTCGCAGCGAGCGAAGTGCGTGAACTGCCGGGCATGCTGCTCAGCCCCGGCCTGATCAACGCCCACGGCCACGCCGCCATGACGCTGTTTCGCGGCCTGGCCGACGACCTGCCGCTGATGACCTGGCTGGAAAACCACATCTGGCCCGCCGAGGCCAAGTGGGTCGACGAAGCCTTCGTCCGTGACGGCACTGACCTGGCCATCGCCGAGCAGATCAAGGGCGGCATCACGTGTTTCTCGGACATGTACTTCTTCCCGAAAGTCGCCAGCGAACGGGTGCACAACAGCGGCATGCGTGCGCAAATCGCCATCCCGATCCTGGATTTCCCGATTCCCGGCGCTGCTGACGCCGACGAGGCGATTCGCCAGGGCGTTGAGCTGTTCGGCGACCTCAAGCATCACCCACGGATCAAAATCACCTTCGGCCCGCACGCGCCGTACACCGTCTGCGATGAAAACCTGGAAAAAATCCGGGTGATCGCCGAGGAACTGGACGCCTCGATCCACATGCACGTGCATGAAACCGCCTTCGAAGTGCAGCAGTCCGTTGAACAGCGTGGTGAACGCCCGCTGGCACGGCTTGGCCGCCTGGGTTTGCTGGGGCCGCGCTTCCAGGCCGTTCACATGACCCAAATCAGCGATGACGACCTGACTTTGCTGGTAGAAAGCAACACCAGCGTGATCCATTGCCCGGAATCCAACCTGAAACTGGCCAGCGGCTTCTGCCCGGTGGAACGCCTGTGGCAAGCCGGCGTCAATGTGGCAGTAGGCACCGACGGCGCGGCCAGTAACAATGACCTCGACCTGCTGGGCGAAACCCGCACCGCCGCGCTGCTGGCCAAGGCCGTTGCCGGCTCGGCCACCGCCCTGGATGCCCACCGCGCCCTGCGCATGGCCACCCTCAACGGCGCCCGGGCCATGGGCCTGGAAAGTCAAATCGGCTCGCTGGAAGTCGGCAAGGCCGCTGACATCGTGGCCTTCGACCTGTCGGGCCTGGCGCAACAACCGATCTACGATCCGGTCTCACAGCTTATATATGCCACCGGACGCGATTGTGTGAAACACCTTTGGGTCGGCGGCAAGCAATTGCTCGACGACCGGCAACTGACCCGCCTGGATGAACAACAGTTGTGCGCCACGGCCATCGCCTGGGGCCAGCGCATCAGCGGACACAGCGAATAACACCCGCCCTGGCAACGCATGCCAGGGCCGGCAAAACGTTTTATCAGATTTAGAGGATTCCCCATGAGCAACGTCGACCACGCTGAAATCGCCAAATTCGAAGCCCTCGCCCATCGCTGGTGGGACCGCGAAAGCGAGTTCAAACCCCTGCACGACATCAACCCGCTGCGGGTCAACTGGATTGACGAGCGCGTCAACCTGGCCGGCAAGAAGGTACTGGATGTGGGTTGCGGCGGCGGGATCCTCAGTGAATCCATGGCCCAGCGCGGCGCCACCGTGATGGGTATCGACATGGGAGAAGCGCCATTGGCCGTGGCCCAGCTGCACCAACTGGAGTCGGGCGTGAACGTCGAATACCGGCAGATCACCGCCGAAGAGCTGGCCGAAGAGATGCCCGGGCAGTTCGACGTGGTCACTTGCCTGGAAATGCTCGAGCACGTGCCGGACCCGTCCTCGGTGATCCGCGCCTGCTTCCGCATGGTCAAGCCCGGTGGCCAGGTATTCTTCTCCACCATCAACCGCAATCCGAAGGCGTACCTGTTCGCGATCATCGGTGCCGAATACATCATGAAGCTGCTGCCCCGCGGCACCCATGACTTCAAGAAATTCATCCGCCCTTCCGAGCTGGGCGCCTGGAGCCGTCAGGCCGGGCTGACCGTCAAGGACATCATCGGCTTGACCTACAACCCGCTGACCAAGCACTACAAGCTGGCCAGCGACGTTGACGTCAACTACATGATCCAGACCCTGCGCGAGGAGTAAGCCTGTGAAGTTGCGAGCGGTTCTTTTCGACATGGACGGTACCCTGCTGGACACCGCGCCAGACTTTATCGCCATCTGCCAGGCCATGCGCGCTGACCGCGGCCTGGCACCGATCAACGACCAGCACATCCGCGATGAAATCTCCGGCGGCGCCCGGGCGATGGTTGCCGTGACCTTTTCCATGGACCCCGAATCCCCGGGCTTTGAAGAGCTGCGCCAGGAATTCCTCGAGCGTTACCTCAAGGGCTGCGCGATTCACAGCAAGCTGTTCGAAGGCATGGAAGAGCTGCTGGTGGATATCGAGAAATCCAGGCTGATCTGGGGCGTGGTCACCAACAAGCCACTGCGCTTTGCCGAACCGATCATGCAGCAGCTGGGCCTGGCCGAGCGCTCGGCGCTGCTGATCTGCCCGGACCACGTGAAGAACAGCAAGCCGGACCCGGAACCGTTGATCCTGGCGTGCAAGATGCTCGACCTGGACCCGGCCAGCGTGCTGTTCGTGGGGGATGACCTGCGGGACATCGAGTCGGGCCGCGACGCCGGCACTCGTACTGCAGCGGTCACCTACGGCTATATCCACCCGGACGACAACCCGCGCAACTGGGGTGCCGACGTGGTGGTGGATCACCCGCTGGAATTGCGCAAAGTACTGGACAGCGCGCTGTGCAGCTGCTGATCGGGACTGCCTGAGGTTGCTGCAACTTTGTGGCGAGGGAGCTTGCTCCCGTTCGACTGCGCAGCAGTCGCGAAAAGCTGGGGCTGCTTCGCAACCCAACGGGAGCAAGCTCCCTCGCCACAGAAGCCTTGGCCAGCCTTAGCCGCAATCAATCACATGGATTTTCTGTGAACTTTGTCGAGGTTGTTTATGTTTGATTACTCCGCACGTCCAGAACTGCTCAAGGGCCGGGTCATCCTGGTCACCGGCGCCGGTCGCGGGATTGGCGCAGCGGCGGCCAAAACCTATGCGGCCCACGGCGCCACCGTGCTGCTGCTGGGCAAGACCGAAGCCAACCTGGCCCAGGTCTACGACGAAATCGAAGCCGCCGGCCAACCGCAGCCGGTGGTGATCCCGTTCAACCTGGAGACCGCCCTGCCCCATCAATACGATGAGCTGGCAGCGATGATCGAAAAGGAGTTCGGCCACCTCGACGGTTTGCTGCACAACGCCTCGATCATCGGCCCGCGCACACCGATCGAGCAGTTGTCCGGCGAGAACTTCATGCGGGTGATGCATGTGAACGTCAACGCGATGTTCATGCTGACCAGCACGCTGTTGCCGCTGCTCAAGCTGTCCCAGGATGCGTCGGTGGTGTTCACCTCAAGCAGCGTGGGCCGCAAGGGCCGGGCTTATTGGGGGGCTTACGGGGTGTCGAAGTTTGCCACCGAAGGGCTGATGCAAACCCTGGCGGACGAGCTGGATAACGTCGCACCGGTGCGCGCCAACAGCATCAACCCAGGCGCCACCCGCACCAGCATGCGGGCCCAGGCGTATCCAGGGGAGAACCCGACCGATAACCCGACACCGGAGGAAATCATGCCGGTGTACCTGTACCTGATGGGGCCGGACAGTACCGGCATCAATGGGCAGGCGTTTGACGCGCAATAACTATCTGGAACACAGTACAACCTAATGTGGGAGCGGGCTTGCTCGCGAAGGCGGAGTGTCAGTCAACAGAGATATCGACTGATCC
>NZ_JBYSWF010000082.1:0-26780 GCF_058780865.1 Pseudomonas sp. GP01-A4 | reverse complement strand
CGAGTGGTGGGGCAAGAGCGTTTTGCTTACTTTTGCGCTGTTCAAAAGTGAGCCGCTGTAAGAGCGGAACCAATAGCAGCCGTTACCGCAGCAACGGATATGCCCCCCCAAGAAAACTTTCCTCCCCCGAGCGTGACCCAGATCCCACAACCCGTTGATTAATGATGGCATCCGCTCAGCTATACTCCTCTCCATTTGAATGGCCCTCGAGGAATTACTGTGAAGAACTGGACCTTGCGCCAACGGATTTTGGCGAGCTTTGCGGTCATCATCGCGATCATGCTGCTGATGGTAGTGGTCTCGTATTCACGCCTGTTGAAGATCGAGGCTGGCGAAGAGTCAGTCCGCGATGACGCAGTCCCCGGGGTCTACCTAAGCTCCATGATCCGCAGCGCATGGGTCGACAGCTACCTCGACACCCTCGACATCATCGGCCTGCGCAAAGACAAGACACTCACCGAAGCCGACAAGGCCGACTACAAGTCCTTCGAAGCGCGCATCATCACGCAAATGACCAATTACAAGGCAACTATCAACGGCGCTGAGGATCAGGCCGAGTTCGATAAGTTCGAAGCCCTGCACCAGGCCTACAACAAGGCTTTGGCCGCAGTCACTGAAAACCTGCAGCGCAATGACGTCGCCGCCGCCCGCAAAGTGTTCGACGAAGAGCTGACCCCGACCTGGACCGCAGGCCGCATGAAGCTCAACGACATCATCACCGAAAACAAAAACGTCGCGGACCGCGCCACCAACGCTATCGACGACGCCGTGTCCGCTGCAAAAATCAGCATGGGCGTCTCGCTGATCCTCGCGATCCTCGCCGCCGGCCTCTGCGGCCTGCTGCTGATGCGCGCGATCATGGCGCCGATGAAACGCATCGTCGACATCCTCGAAACCATGCGCACCGGCGACTTGAGCAAACGCCTGAACCTCGAACGCAAGGACGAATTCGGCGCAGTAGAGACCGGCTTCAACGACATGATGACCGAGCTCACCGCCCTGGTGTCCCAGGCACAGCGCTCTTCGGTACAGGTCACCACCTCGGTCACCGAGATTGCCGCGACTTCCAAGCAACAACAGGCCACGGCCACTGAAACCGCCGCGACGACCACCGAGATCGGCGCTACTTCGCGGGAGATCGCTGCTACTTCCAAGGACTTGGTCCGTACCATGACCGAAGTCTCCACCGCCGCCGACCAGGCCTCGGTGGCCGCCGGCTCCGGCCAGCAAGGCCTGGCGCGTATGGAAGAAACCATGCACTCGGTGATGGGCGCAGCTGACCTGGTAAACGCCAAGCTGGCGATCCTCAATGAGAAGGCCGGCAACATCAACCAGGTGGTGGTGACCATCGTCAAGGTCGCTGACCAGACCAACTTGTTGTCCCTCAACGCCGCCATCGAGGCCGAGAAGGCCGGTGAGTACGGTCGCGGGTTTGCCGTGGTGGCCACCGAAGTGCGGCGCCTGGCCGACCAGACCGCCGTCGCCACCTACGACATCGAACAGATGGTGCGCGAGATCCAGTCGGCGGTGTCGGCCGGGGTGATGGGCATGGACAAGTTCTCTGAAGAAGTGCGCCGTGGCATGTTCGAGGTGCAGCAGGTGGGCGAGCAGCTGTCGCAGATCATCCATCAGGTGCAGGCCCTGGCGCCACGGGTGTTGATGGTCAACGAAGGCATGCAGGCCCAGGCCACCGGCGCCGAGCAGATCAACCATGCGCTGGTGCAGTTGGGCGATGCCAGCAGCCAGACCGTGGAGTCCCTGCGTCAGGCCAGCTTTGCCATCGACGAGCTGAGCCAGGTCGCCGTCGGCCTGCGCAGCGGCGTGTCGCGTTTTAAAGTCTGATGAACGACCTCGCGGCTAAACGCGGTGCCGTTGCGGCAGTGAAGAAAGCACTGTTCCTGGTGTTTCACATCGGTAATGAACGGTATGCCCTCAAGGCCACGGAAGTGGCCGAGGTGCTGCCGCGCCTGCCGCTCAAGCCCATTGCCCATGCGCCTGCGTGGGTCGCCGGGATCTTTGCCCATCGCGGGGCAATGGTGCCGGTGATCGATCTCAGTGCCTTGACCTTCGGTACGCCGGCCCAGGCCCGCACCAGCACGCGCCTGGTGTTGGTCAATTATCAGCCGGATGCACTCACTCCGGCACGCTGGCTGGGGCTGATCCTCGAACAGGCCACCGATACCCTGCGCTGTGACCCGGCGGAGTTCCAGCCCTACGGCCTGGACAACCGCCAGGCACGTTACCTGGGCCCGGTGCGCGAAGACGAGCGTGGCTTGATGCAGTGGATCGGCGTGGCGGACCTGCTGACGGCTGACGTGCAGGCGCTGCTGTTTGCCGCGGGCGAGGAGGGTTGATGAGCAGTGATCAACGCTTCTTCGACTTCCTTAAGGAGCGCATTGGCCTGGACGTTGCCTCGGTGGGCGAAGCGATCATCGAGCGTGCCGTACGCCAGCGCAGCATGGCGCTCAGCGCGCAGACCGCCGATCAATACTGGCAGCAATTGCAGGCCTCCACCGACGAACAGCAAGCGCTGATCGAAGCGGTGATCGTCCCCGAAACCTGGTTTTTCCGTTACCCCGAATCCTTCGCCACCCTGGGCCGGCTGGCGGTCGCCCGCCTGGCCGAAATCAAGCAGATGCGCGCCCTGCGGATCCTCAGCCTGCCGTGTTCCACCGGCGAAGAACCCTATTCGATTGCCATGGCCTTGCTCGACGCCGGGCTTGCACCGCATCAGTTCAAGGTGCAGGGCATGGACGTCAGCCCGCTGTCGGTGGAGCGCGCCCGCCGTGGGGTGTACGGCAAGAATTCGTTTCGCGGCCAGGACCTCGAGTTCCGCGATCGCCACTTCACCGATCAAACCGACGGCTACCGGATTGCCGACCGGGTACGCGAACAAGTGCGCCTGCAGGTGGGCAACCTGCTGGACCCCACGCTGCTGGCCAACGAGCCCACCTACGATTTTGTGTTCTGCCGCAACCTGCTGATCTACTTCGACCAGCCGACCCAGAAGCAGGTGTTTGAAGTGCTCAAGGGCCTGACCCACCTCGACGGCGTGCTGTTTATCGGGCCTGCCGAAGGCAGCCTGCTGGGGCGCCTGGGCATGCGTTCGATTGGCGTGCCGCAGTCGTTTGCCTTCAGCCGGCATGCGGAGCCCGCGCCTGAACCGGTATTTGTGCCGATGCCCGCGCCGATTCCTCAGCGCAGTGCCGCGCCTATCCCGACCAGGCCCCGGCCGTTCAGCACCGTCAGTGCCCAAGTGGTACCGATCAAGCCGCCGCCCCCGCAGTCGGACGCCGCCGATCTGCTCAGTCAGATTGCGACCCTGGCCAATGAAGGCAAGAGCCTGGAAGCCCGTGCTGCCTGCGAGCGTTATTTGCAGAGCCATCCGCCGGCGGCCCAGGTGTTTTATTGGCTGGGCCTGCTCAGCGATGTGGCCGGCAGCGCCCTGGAAGCCCAGGGTTATTACAGAAAAGCCTTGTACCTGGAACCCCAGCACCCGCAGGCCTTGATGCACTTGGCCGCGTTGCTCGAGTCCCAGGGCGATGTCGCCGGCGCCCGGCGTTTGCAGGCTCGTGCCGCGCGCAGCGAGCGAGCTGACAGTGAGCGTAAATCATGACCCTGGATCCCGAGCTGAACCTGACCCTGGCCGATACCCAGGCCATCGATGACTGCTGGAACCGCATCGGCATCCACGGTGACAAGTCCTGCCCGTTGCTGGCCGAGCACATTCACTGTCGCAATTGCTCGGTGTATTCCGCCGCCGCCACGCGCCTGCTCGACCGTTATGCCTTGCAGCAGGACGATCACCGCCCCGTCGCGACGCCGGAAGTCGAGGGTGATGTCCTCACCCGTTCGCTGCTGATGTTCCGCCTCGGCGAAGAATGGCTGGGCATCGCCACTCGCTGCCTGGTGGAAGTGGCGCCGTTGCAGCCGATCCATTCCTTGCCCCATCAGCGTTCCCGCGCCTTGCTGGGCGTGGCCAATGTGCGTGGCGCACTGGTGGCGTGCCTCTCACTGGTGGAATTGCTGGGGCTGGACAGCACCGGCAGCGGCCCCAGTGGCGCACGAATCATGCCGCGCATGCTGATCATCGCGGCGCAGGACGGCCCCGTGGTGGTGCCGGTGGACGAAGTGGACGGTATCCATGCCATTGATGAACGCACCTTGAATGCGGCATCTGCGTCGGGCACCCAGGCCAGCGCCCGCTATACCCAAGGGGTGTTGCAGTGGAAAGGCCGCAGCCTGCGCTGGCTGGACGAGGCGCAATTGTTGTCTGCCGTGACCCGGAGCCTCACATGACCCCCGACCAGATGCGCGATGCCTCGCTGCTGGAGCTGTTCAGCCTGGAAGCCGACGCCCAGACCCAGGTGCTCAGCGCCGGCCTGCTGGCCCTGGAGCGCAACCCGACCCAGGCCGACCAGCTCGAAGCCTGCATGCGCGCCGCCCATTCCCTGAAGGGCGCGGCGCGGATTGTCGGGGTGGACGCGGGGGTCAGCGTGGCCCACGTGATGGAAGATTGCCTGGTCAGCGCCCAGGAAAGCCGCTTGTACCTGCTGCCGGAACATATCGACGCACTGCTGCAAGGCACCGATTTGCTGATGCGCATTGCCACGCCGGGCAACACCGTGGGCCCGGCGGACATCGAGTCCTATGTGGCATTGATGGAGCGGTTGCTCGATCCGTCGCAGAAAGTCGCGCCGCCCGCTGCGCCAAAGCCTGCGCCGCCGCCCACACCCGCGCCAGAACCTGAATTGTCGATGGAAGCGCTGCTGACCCTGCCGCCGGAGCCCGAGCCCGCGCCGCCGGTCAGTGCCGAACTGCCACGCCAAAATAAGCGCATGACCGAAGGCGGCGAGCGGGTGTTGCGGGTGACCGCCGAACGCTTGAACAGCCTGTTGGACCTGTCCAGCAAGTCCCTGGTGGAAACCCAGCGGCTCAAGCCTTACCTCGCCAGCTTGCAACGCCTCAAGCGCATCCAGAGCAACAGCGCCCGCGCCCTGGAAAACCTCGACGGCCACCTCAAGACCGTCGACCTGAGCCTGGAAGCCCAGGAAGCCCTGGCCGACACCCGCCGCCTGTTGAGCGAAGCCCAGGCGCTGCTCGCGGAAAAAACCGCCGAAATCGACGAGTTCGGCTGGCAGGCCGGGCAACGCGCCCAAGTCTTGTACGACACTGCGCTGGCGTGCCGCATGCGGCCGTTTGCCGACGTGCTGGCCGGGCAGGTGCGCATGGTGCGTGACCTGGGCCGCAGCCTCGGTAAACAGGTACGCCTGGAAATCGAAGGCGAGAAAACCCAGGTCGACCGCGATGTGCTGGAAAAACTCGAAGCGCCGCTGACCCATTTACTGCGCAATGCTGTGGACCACGGCATTGAAATGCCCGAGCAACGCCTGCTGGCGGGCAAACCGGCTGAAGGCCTGATCCGCCTGCGGGCGTCTCACCAGGCCGGCTTGCTGGTGTTGGAATTGAGCGACGACGGCAACGGTGTCGACCTGGAGCGCCTGCGCGGCACCATCGTCGACCGGCATTTGTCGCCGGTGGAAACCGCCCTGCGCCTGAGCGAAGAGGAACTGCTCACGTTCCTGTTCCTGCCGGGGTTCAGCCTGCGGGACAAGGTCACCGAGGTCTCGGGGCGCGGGGTCGGCCTGGATGCGGTGCAGCATATGGTGCGCCAGTTGCGCGGCGCGGTGGTACTGGAGCAGACGGCGGGGCAGGGCAGTCGCTTCCACCTGGAAGTGCCGTTGACCCTGTCGGTAGTGCGCAGCCTGGTGGTGGAAGTTGGCGAAGAGGCCTACGCCTTCCCGCTGGCCCACATCGAGCGCATGTGCGATCTTGCGCCCGACGACATCGTGCAACTGGAAGGCCGCCAGCATTTCTGGCACGAAGGCCGGCATGTCGGCCTGGTCGCCGCCAGCCAGTTGCTGCAGCGCCCGCCGGGGCAGGGCAGTCAGGAAACCCTGAAGGTCGTGGTGATCCGCGAGCGCGATGCGGTCTACGGGATTGCCGTGGAGCGTTTTATCGGCGAGCGCACGCTGGTGGTATTGCCCCTGGACGACCGGTTGGGCAAGGTCCAGGACATCTCCGCCGGAGCGTTGCTCGATGACGGTTCGGTGGTGCTGATCGTCGACGTCGAAGACATGCTGCGATCGGTGGACAAACTGCTGAATACCGGTCGTCTGGAGCGCATCGCCCGACGCACCCAGCAAACCCTCGAAGCACCGCGCAAGCGTATTCTGGTGGTGGATGACTCGCTGACCGTGCGTGAGCTGCAACGCAAATTGTTACTTAATCGCGGTTATGAAGTGGCCGTGGCGGTCGATGGCATGGATGGCTGGAACGCGCTGCGCTCCGAAGACTTCGACCTGCTGATCACGGACATTGATATGCCTCGCATGGACGGTATTGAATTGGTCACACTCTTGCGCCGTGATACTCGCCTGCAATCCCTGCCGGTGATGGTTGTTTCCTACAAGGATCGGGAAGAAGACCGTCGCCGTGGACTGGACGCCGGCGCCGACTATTATCTAGCCAAGGCCAGCTTCCATGACGATGCGCTGTTGGACGCGGTGGTGGAGCTGATTGGAGGAGCACGGGCATGAGGATTGCGATCGTCAATGACATGCCCATGGCCGTGGAGGCCTTGCGCCGGGCGTTGAGCCTAGAGCCGGCCCACGAAGTGGTGTGGGTTGCGGGCAACGGCCTGGAAGCAGTGCAGCGTTGCGCCGAGTTCACGCCCGACCTGATTCTGATGGACCTGATCATGCCGGTGATGGACGGTGTGGAGGCCACCAGGCAGATCATGGCCGAGACGCCCTGTGCGATCCTGATTGTCACCGTCGACCGCCAGGCCAACGTCAGCCGTGTATTCGAAGCCATGGGCCATGGCGCCCTGGACGTGGTTGACACGCCTGCACTGGGCGTGGGCAATCCGAAGGACGCCGCGGCACCGCTGTTGCGCAAGATCCTCAATATCGGCTGGCTGATTGGCCAGCGTGGCAGCCGCGTGCGGGCCGAGCCTGCGCCCCAGCGGGCCACGGGCAAACGCCAGAGCCTGGTGGCCATCGGTTCGTCCGCAGGCGGCCCGGCTGCCCTGGAATCCCTGCTCAAGGGCTTGCCCCGGGACTTCTCGCCGGCCATTGTGCTGGTGCAGCATGTGGACCAGGTGTTCGCCGCCGGCATGGCCGAATGGCTGAGCAGTGCCTCGGGCCTGCCGGTGCGCCTGGCCCGGGAAGGCGAGCCGCCCCAAAGCGGTGTCGTGTTGCTGGCGGGCACCAATCATCACATTCGCCTGCTGAAGAACGGCACGCTGGCCTACACCGCAGAGCCTGTGAACGAGATTTACCGGCCGTCCATCGACGTGTTTTTCGAGAGCGTCGCCAGCTACTGGAATGGCGATGCCGTTGGCGTGCTGCTGACGGGGATGGGGCGTGATGGCGCCCAGGGACTTAAGTTGATGCGTCAGCAAGGCTACCTGACCATCGCGCAGGACCAGCAAAGCTGTGCTGTTTACGGCATGCCCAAAGCGGCAGCGGCGATTGACGCGGCTGTTGAAATTCGCCCATTGGACAGAATTGCGCCACGATTGCTGGAGGTATTCGCAAAATGACCGATATCACACGCTGTCCTGGCCTGCAGGTAGTAATTCAGGTGACCGTAAATGAATGATTTGCAGCTCGACGACTTCAAGACCGACGAAAACGCCGCCATGGTGCTGCTCGTCGACGACCAGGCGATGATCGGCGAGGCCGTACGCCGGGGCCTGGCCCATGAAGACAATATCGACTTCCACTTTTGCGCCGACCCGCACCAGGCCATTGCCCAGGCGATCCGTATCAAGCCGACGGTGATCCTGCAGGACCTGGTGATGCCGGGGCTCGATGGCCTGACTCTGGTGCGCGAATACCGCAATCACCCGGCGACGCAGAACATCCCGATCATCGTGCTTTCCACCAAGGAAGACCCGCTGATCAAGAGCGCGGCGTTTGCTGCCGGGGCCAACGATTACCTGGTCAAGCTGCCCGATAACATCGAACTGGTGGCGCGCATCCGCTATCACTCGCGCTCCTACATGACCCTGTTGCAACGGGACGCGGCCTACCGGGCGCTGCGGGTCAGCCAACAGCAGTTGCTGGACACCAACCTGGTGCTGCAACGGCTGATGAACTCCGACGGCCTGACCGGGCTGTCCAATCGCCGGCATTTCGACGAATACCTGGAACTGGAATGGCGCCGCGCCATGCGTGACCAGACCCAACTGTCGCTGCTGATGATCGACGTGGACTTCTTCAAGACCTACAACGACAGTTTCGGCCACCTGGAAGGCGACGAGGCGTTACGCAAGGTGGCGGCGACCATTCGTGATGCCAGCAGCCGTCCTTCGGATTTGCCGGCGCGTTATGGCGGTGAAGAGTTTGCCCTGGTGCTGCCCAATACCTCGCCGGGCGGTGCGCGGCTGGTGGCCGAGAAGCTGCGCCAGGCGGTGGCGAGCCTGAAAATCCCGCACATTGCCCCGGCAGAAGGGGCGAGCCTGACCATCAGTATCGGCTTGGCGACCATGACCCCGGTGCAGGGCACCGATTGCCGGCAATTGATCTCGGCAGCGGACAAAGGCTTGTACCTGGCCAAGCACAATGGGCGCAATCAGGTGGGGATCGAGTAGGGAATACGGTCTGTGGGATGTCGCAGACCTAATGTGGGAGCGGGCTTGCTCGCGAATGCGGTGTGTCAGTCAATGCATCTGGCGACTGAACCTCCGCATTCGCGAGCAAGCCCGCTCCCACATTTGATCTTCATCGCTGTCTGGATGGTGCATATCCCCGCCTTTTCGGCCAAGCGGACTGCCGTTATCAGCCGTTTGTCGTTATACTCGTCGGCTTTCAAAAGTTCGCCAACGAGTGCTGCCCGCCATGGAAATCAACCCGATCCTTAACACCATCAAGGACCTGTCCGAGCGCTCCGAAACTATTCGGGGGTATCTTTGACTACGATCAAAAGCATGAGCGTCTGACCGAAGTCAATCGCGAGCTTGAAGATCCGGCTGTCTGGAACAAACCTGAATATGCCCAGGAACTGGGCCGCGAGCGCGCTGCGCTGGCGCAGATCGTCGACACCCTCGACGAATTGAACACCGGTCTGGGCGATTGCCGCGACCTGCTGGACATGGCCGTCGAAGAAAACGACGAAGGCGCAGTGGGCGATGTCGTCGCCGAGCTGGCCCGTCTCGAGGAAAATCTCGCCAAACTCGAATTCCGCCGCATGTTCAGCCATGAAATGGACCCGAACAACGCCTACCTGGACATCCAGGCCGGTTCCGGCGGCACCGAAGCCCAGGACTGGGCCAACATCCTGTTGCGCATGTACCTGCGCTGGGCCGACAAACGCGGTTTCGACGCGACCATCATGGAACTGTCGGCCGGTGAAGTCGCCGGCATCAAGGGCGCGACCGTGCACATCAAGGGCGAATACGCCTTTGGCTGGCTGCGGACCGAGATCGGCGTACACCGCCTGGTGCGCAAGAGCCCGTTCGACTCCGGCAACCGTCGCCACACGTCGTTCTCCGCCGTTTTCGTCTCGCCAGAGATCGACGACAAGGTGGAAATCGAGATCAACCCGGCAGACCTGCGGATCGACACCTACCGTTCCTCCGGTGCCGGTGGCCAGCACGTAAACACCACCGACTCGGCCGTACGTATTACCCACGTACCGACCAATACCGTGGTGAGCTGCCAGAACGAACGTTCCCAGCACGCGAACAAGGACACCGCCATGAAAATGCTGCGGGCCAAGTTGTACGAGCAGGAAATGCAGAAACGCAACGCCGCGTCCCAGGCGCTGGAAGACACCAAGTCGGATATCGGCTGGGGTCACCAGATCCGCTCGTATGTGCTCGACGCGTCGCGGATCAAGGATCTGCGTACCAACATCGAACGCAGCGACTGCGACAAGGTGCTCGACGGTGATATCGACGAATACCTGGAAGCCAGCCTGAAATCTGGCCTGTAACTCCTTTGTAGGAGCCGGCTTGCCGGCGATCCCCGGCCGCAGGCCGGGGACAACGAACCTGATGGAAAATTTAAAGACATGAGCGACCAACAACTCGACCCGCAAGCCCTGCAACAGGAAGAAAACTCCCTGATCGCCCTGCGCAAGGAAAAGCTTGCTGCCGAGCGCGCCAAGGGCAATGCCTTCCCGAACGACTTCCGCCGCGAAAACTACTGCGATGCCTTGCAGAAACAGTACGCGGACAAGACCAAGGAAGAGCTGGCAGAGGCTGCAATTCCGGTCAAGGTTGCCGGTCGCATCATGCTCAACCGTGGCTCGTTCATGGTGATCCAGGACATGACCGGTCGCATCCAGGTCTACGTCAACCGTAAAACCCTGTCCGAAGAAACCCTGGCCTCGGTGAAAACCTGGGACATGGGCGACATCATTGCCGCCGAAGGCACCCTGGCGCGTTCCGGCAAGGGTGACCTGTACGTTGAAATGACCAGCGTGCGCCTGCTGACCAAATCCCTGCGCCCGCTGCCGGACAAGCACCACGGCCTGACCGACACCGAGCAGCGCTATCGCCAGCGCTACGTTGACCTGATCGTCAACGAAGAAGTGCGCCAGACCTTCCGCGTGCGTTCGCAGGTTATTGCGCACATCCGCAGCTTCCTGATGAAGCGTGACTTCCTCGAAGTTGAAACACCGATGCTGCAAACCATCCCGGGTGGTGCCGCAGCCAAGCCGTTCGAAACCCACCACAACGCGCTGGACATGGAAATGTTCCTGCGTATTGCGCCTGAGCTGTACCTCAAGCGGCTTGTTGTTGGCGGCTTCGAAAAAGTGTTCGAGATCAACCGCAACTTCCGTAACGAAGGCGTTTCGACCCGTCACAACCCTGAATTCACCATGTTGGAGTTCTACCAGGCCTACGCCGACTACGAAGACAACATGGACCTGACCGAGGAACTGTTCCGCGAACTGGCGCAACTGGTCCTGGGCACCACCGACGTGCCATACGGCGACAAGGTGTTCCACTTCGGCGAGCCGTTCGTGCGCCTGTCGGTGTTCGACTCGATCCTCAAGTACAACCCTGAGCTGACCGCCGATGACCTGAACGACATCGACAAGGCCCGCGCCATCGCCAAGAAAGCCGGCGCCAAGGTGCTGGGCTTCGAAGGCCTGGGCAAATTGCAGGTGATGATTTTCGAAGAGCTGGTGGAGCACAAGCTGGAGCAGCCGCACTTCATTACCCAGTACCCGTTCGAAGTGTCGCCGCTGGCCCGTCGCAACGATGACAACCCGAACGTCACCGACCGTTTCGAGCTGTTCATCGGCGGCCGTGAAATCGCCAACGCCTACTCCGAGCTGAACGATGCCGAAGACCAGGCCGAGCGCTTCATGGCCCAGGTGGCCGACAAGGACGCTGGCGACGACGAGGCGATGCACTACGACGCCGACTTCGTACGCGCCCTGGAATACGGCATGCCGCCTACCGCCGGTGAAGGTATCGGCATCGACCGGTTGGTGATGTTGTTGACCAACTCGCCGTCGATCCGTGACGTGATCTTGTTCCCGCACATGCGGCCACAAGCGTAACCGTAGCGAAATCCGAAGCCGCCTTTTATAAGGCGGCTTTTTTATGTGGCGTTTATAAGCGTCAAGTAAACAGCACCAGGTGATCGTTCCCACGCTCCGCGTGGGAACGCAGCCCGTGACGCTCCGCGTCACACTGTGGAGGAAGATCCGTCGTGAACCGCGTAATGGCTCAAAAGGGTGCCGCCGGCATTGCCGCTGCCGTGGCTGAAAGTGTTCAGTAC
Source organism: Pseudomonas sp. GP01-A4 (assembly GCF_058780865.1). Lineage (NCBI taxonomy): Bacteria > Pseudomonadati > Pseudomonadota > Gammaproteobacteria > Pseudomonadales > Pseudomonadaceae > Pseudomonas > Pseudomonas sp. GP01-A4. The sequence goes on along the minus strand of NZ_JBYSWF010000082.1, from coordinate 14,976 downwards.
CAGGGCCGCAAGGCCAGTCGCCGGGGCAGTGAGCAGCGCAGGCAGGACATTCTCGATGCAGCGATGCGCATCGTGGTACGCGAAGGCGTGCGTGCCGTGCGTCACCGTGCGGTGGCGGCGGAAGCCGGTGTGCCGTTGTCGGCCACCACCTATTACTTCAAGGACATCGACGACCTGCTCACCGACACCTTCGCCCAATATGTGGAGCGCAGCGCCGCGTTCATGGGCAAGTTGTGGGTGCGTAACGAAGGCCTGCTGCGCGAGATGGTGGCTTATGGCGACGGCAGCCCGCAGTCGCGCTCGCAACTGGCCGATGACATCGCGCGCCTGACCGCCGATTACGTGCAACGCCAATTGCTCAACCGCCGTGAGCACCTGATGGCCGAGCAGGCGTTTCGCCAGGAAGCGCTGCTGAACCCGCGCCTGGCCGAGCTGGTGCGCTCCCACCAGCAAATCCTGCTGCAGGGCACTTGCCAGTTTTTCCAGGTATTGGGTTCCCGCGAGCCGCAACAGGATGCCAAAGTGTTGACGGCGATTATCGGTCGGATGGAATATCAGGGCCTGCTGGGCGGCGCAGAGCCTCTGACCAGCGAAGAAATGCTTGAGATCCTCAAGCGTTACATGCATTTGGTGTTGGCTTCGGTCTGACACAGGGGATTGTCCAATGAAAGCCTGGCGCGTCGTCGTGATCGCCTTGTCGTTCCTGTTGCTCAGCGGTTGCCTGGTGACCTTCAAGGACCCGTTGCCCGCCAGCGAGGCGGCGCCTGATGGTCTGCTTGGCAAATGGGCCAGCAAAAACGCCTGGGGTGAGCCGCTCAACCTGCAAATCAGCCGCGTCGGTGAGCACCGCTACAAAGCCGTGAGCTACCCTAAGGCCAAGCCGGGCCAGCGGGATGAATACCTGTTCACGGTTTCCCGGCATGGCAGCCGCTGGTATCTGTCGGCGCCATTGCCGGCCAGGTTCGGCGGGCATTACATCCTCGCCGGGTTCGAATTGAATGATGAGCACGAGCTGGTGGTCTACAACCTCGACCTGGATCAGGTCCACCAGGCGGTCGGCCAGAAGGTCCTGAGTGGCAGCACCGTCGAAACCGTCGAGGGTGCCGGTGTGTTGATCGACAGTTCCATGGCCCGGGTATTTGCGTACCTGGATGATCCGGCCAATGCCGATGTGTTCGTCGAAGCCGTGCGCTACCAGCGTGCAGGCAAATAACGTTTAAAGAGGAAGTACCGGGTGGACGATTACCAGCAGACGATACGCGCCTTGTCCGATCGCATTGTGCTGGCGCAAACACCGATTCGCGTCCTCGACGCCGTGAAGTGGGACGAGAATATTCGCCAGGGATTCCTCAAGGCCAAGGGCAAGGAAATGCCGGCGGTGGACCGCGACTACTACCTGACCCGGCCGCTGTCGTTCGATTCCAGCGCGGTGAAGCTGGAGTTCCAGAACATCGAGCGTGACATCACCCGCCAGCTTGGCCAGTTCAACCCGGTCGGGCAGATCATGCGGCGCATGTGCAAGGAGTACCGCATGGTGGTGCGCATGCTCGAAGCGCGGGGCACCGAGGATTTCGGCCTGATCTCCCAGGAGCTGTATGGCGCCGCTTCCGATGCGTTCCATGCCGGTGACCCGACCCTGGCCGACCTCGGCCTGATGATGTCGGACTACCTGAACAATATCGATGGCCGTGGCGACCTCAAGGACGAAGCCAAGACCCTGACCGCCAAGGACGCCGTCAACCTGCTGCAGAGCCGCCTGAACAAGGTATTCGGCGAGGCCGAGGAAACCATCCGGGTGTTTGAGTCCGACGGTATCGTGGCGGATGCGGCGGCAGGTGCCGACTACATCAAGATCCGCGCCGACGCGATGTTCAACGACCGCGACGTGCGCGCCCTGGAGGTCCATGAAGGCCTGGTGCACGTGGGCACCACCCTCAATGGGCAAAACCAGCCGATCTGCACCTTCCTGTCCAAGGGCCCGCCCTCGTCGACCGTGACCCAGGAAGGCCTGGCGATCCTGATGGAAATCATCACCTTCGCCTCCTACCCCAGCCGCCTGCGCAAGCTGACCAACCGCACTCGCGCCATTCATATGGTGGAGCAGGGAGCCGACTTCCTGCAGGTGTTCGAGTTCTTCCGTGAGCAGGGCTTTGAGATGGCGGAAAGCTACGGCAATGCGAGCCGGGTTTTCCGTGGGTCGACGCCTACGGGTCTGCCGTTTACCAAGGATTTGTCCTACCTCAAGGGCTTTATCATGGTTTACAACTACATTCAGTTGGCCGTGCGCAAAGGCAAGCTGGAGCAAGTGCCGTTGTTGTTCTGCGGCAAGACCACCCTGGAAGACATGCGTACCCTGCGCCAACTGGTGGACGAAGGCCTGGTGGTGCCACCCAAATACCTGCCGGATCAGTTCCGCGACATGAATGCGTTGGCGGCGTGGATGTGTTTCTCCAACTTCCTCAACCATTTGAGCCTGGACCGGATCGAGGCGGATTACTCCAATATCCTTTAACGATATCTCTGAAGGAACTCAGTCAAAATGTGGGAGCGGGCTTGCTCGCGAATGCGGTGTATCAGCAACAGATGTGGTTACTGAATCACCGCATTCGCGAGCAAGCCCGCTCCCACCTTTGATCTCCATAGGTCTTCAGGATCGTTCCCAACCCATTCACGAGGCTTCAACGGATGAGAATCCTCGGCATTCTTTGCCTGCTACTGACCCTTAACGGCTGCAGCTCCTTATTGTTCTATCCGGAGCGCGGCATGCCGTTCACCCCGGAAAAGGCTCGCCTGCAATACCGTGACGTCACATTGACCACCGCCGATGGCCTGAAGCTCCACGCCTGGTGGCTGCCGGCCAAGGCCGGCGTGCCGCTCAAGGGCACGGTGCTGCACCTGCACGGCAATGGCGGCAATCTCGCCTGGCACCTCGGCGGCAGTTGGTGGCTGCCGGAGCAGGGCTATCAAGTGCTGTTGGTGGACTATCGCGGCTACGGGTTGTCCGAAGGCGAACCTTCGCTGCCGGCGGTTTACCAGGACATCGACGCCGCTTTCAAGTGGATCGACAACGCCCCCGAAACCCAGGGCCAGCCACTGATCGTGCTGGGCCAAAGCCTGGGCGGCGCGCTAGTGGTGCACTACCTGGCGGAACATCCCGAACGTCAGCCGCAGCTCAAGGCGCTGGTACTGGACGGTGTGCCGGCCAGTTATCGTGACGTAGGACAATTCGCCCTCAGCACCTCCTGGCTAACATGGCCGTTCCAGGTGCCGTTGTCGTGGCTGGTGCCGGACGGCGACAGTGCGATCAACGCCATGCCCCGGCTGACCGGCGTGCCGAAATTGTTGTTCCATAGCCTGGATGACCCGATCGTGCCGCTCTCCAACGGCATTCGCCTGTATCAGGCTGCGCCGCCACCGCGGGTGCTGCAACTGACCCGGGGTGGCCACGTGCAAACCTTTGCCGACAAGACCTGGCAAACCGTGATGCTGCGCTACCTGGACGACCCCCAGCATTTCAACGGGCTGCGCCGCCTGGGGGAAATCCCCAATTACCCGGCGGCCCCGAACTCCAACGCAGAGAACCCGCAATGAGCGAAGAACGCAACATGATCCCCCTGATCCTCACCGGCATCGGCACCATCATCGGTACTGTTGGCTGCCTGTGGTACTACGGCTATTTGCACTTCGCCAAGCCCGAGGATGCGTTGCTGCTCAGCGACTTCACCATGCTCAAGACCGTGCCGGGCGAGGATTACAAAATCTCCCTGACCCCGGCCGCCCAGGTGGCGCAATGCGTTGATGGCGTACTGGTGCTGTTTGATACCGAACAGAAAGGGCTGACCGGCGTACTGGTCAACAGCAAGAAGCAGGCAGTGCGTTGCATGGGGCAGGAAACGCCGCAATTGGAGCAGTAGCGCGAGTCAAGTGGGAAAGGTCTGGAACCATTTTAAGTGGATTGCCACAGATTCCGTACTGGCCAGCAGCGCTGGATCGGTTATCTCGGATACTTAATTTGGAGTCACTTGAATGGACATTCCTCGCGTAAACAACTCGTCTTCCCCATTCACTGCCGGTGCGGGGGGAGGTGATTCGCGACTTCAGCAATTGGAACAAGATATTCAGAAGTTGAAGAACCAGATCGCCCAAGGAGGCGGTGGTGCACAGGGCGCGCAGGGCGAAGAAAGCCTTGAGGAAAGGCTCAAGAGGCTCGAGGCGGAGCTGGCCCAACTCAAAGGGCAGGAGCAGGATAACTCGGCGCAAGTAAGCTACTGACCCGATGCTCTTGAAGCGCACTGGGACCTCTTGATTCCTGGCCTGCAAATAAAAGAATCCCGCCATTTGGCGGGATTTTTCATGCGGCCTCAAACGATCATTCAGCGACGGAGCGGGCGGCGTGGTGTGCGGGCTGGGCCCTCCGGTGCAGTCGTAGTTGATGATGGAAATATCTGGAACCGTATTGCGTAACGCACCACAGAAGCGATGTGATTTACACGAGTCGGGGCGAGAAGGTGGCGATAGATATTGCTGCAATAAGCAACATGGTGAACATGCTCAGGGGGCACGAGAAGCTGGAAATGCTCGACGCCGAGGATCATAAGCTCAAGCACTTGCTCGACAAGCTGTCGGAACATGGCTACGGCGGGAAGATAGAGCTACCAGCCGAGGATCCCAACCGACCTGTCCGGTTCGACGACCCGAAAAAAAACCCACAGTAACGTGGGTTTTTTTTCCAGCATCAATCGATCAGTTGGCCATCGAAGAACGTGGCTTGACCGGCTGGTTGTCGTTGGAGATGGTCACTTCAACGCGGCGGTTCATGGCGCGGCCCGAAACGCTGCCGTTATCGGCAACCGGGTATTCCTTGCCATAGCCCTGGGTCACGATGCGCGAGATATCCACACCCTGGTTGGCCAGTGCGCGCTGTACGGAAGCGGCGCGGCGCTCGGACAGGCTCTGGTTGTACGAGTCGGAACCGGTGCTGTCGGTGTAGCCTTCGACAATCACTTTACGGTCCGGGTTATCGCGCAGGAACTGCGCCAGCTTGGTGATATTCACCAGGCCGCTGGACTTGAGGTCTGACTTGTTGGTGGCGAACAGCACGTCACCAAAGGTCACCAGTGTGCCGCGATCAGTCTGCTTGGCGTTCAAGCTGTCTTGCAGTTGCTTGATCTGCGCGTCACGGGCCTGCAGCAGGGCGCGGGCACGTTCGTCACCGGCGTTTTTCAGCTTGGCTTCGGACTCACGCAGGACGATGGTGTCCTTGGCCACTTCAACGCGCTGGTTGGTCAGGTAGGCCAGTTGGTCGACCTTCTTCTGGTCTTCCTTGTCGCGGTAGGCCTTGTCAGCCTTGTCCAGCCAGTCGCTGGCGTCTTTGGTTTCCAGCGCCGCTACTTTGGTGGCTTGCGGGTTGGCTTGCAGGGCCGAGAAGTTGGTCCGAGCATTTTCCAGGTTCTGGTTCGGCGGGGTGGAGCAAGCCGCCAGAGCAACGCTCATCGCCAGCAGGGCAGGGATCATCAATTGTTTACGCATAGTCGTGTCGTCCTTTCAATTCGGTTTCGGGTGCAATGCAATCAGGGGCGGCGGCTTATTGTTGCGGCTGGATCACGGCCGGGCGCATGCCTTCCTGACGCAGCTCCTGAACAGCTTTCTGGGAATCCTTCACAGCCTGTTCGGCCTTGGCAGCCTGGGCTTTACGCTCTGCTACGCGAGCGTCCCACTCGGACTGTTCGGCCAGGCGACGGGCTTCGTCGTAGTTCTTGTCGTGCATGGCGATTTCAGCTTGCTTCAGTTTGTCCTGGGCAGACTTCATCTCCACGGCTGCGAACTCGGTACCGCCGGCGCTGACAGCGCTGTTCACCGCAGATTGGGTAACAGCGTATTGCTCGGTCGGCGGGTTGCCGGCGCAGCCAGCCAGTACGAAGCTGGTGCCGATTGCCAGCGCGGCCAATTTAAGCCCGCGCAGGTGGTTAAACGAGGTTTTGGCAGTGCTGGTCTTCATCGTCTTCAACTCCATTAGGTAACTCCTGAAAAACATCAAATCCATCTCCGGCTTGCAGTGTCTGCGGGGCCCGGCGGTTAGCTCAGGACGCCTATTCAAACGGCTGTTCCAAGTGATGGCTTACTGGCTGTGACCGGAGGCTTTTTTGAATAGTTCAGCGAAGATGGCGATTTGCCTAAAAAAATATTTGACTGAACGGTCAGCGTTTAAAAGTTGGAACTTTTGCATGGCGCAGCGGTATCCAGGGCCTGTGGGAGGCCCTGGATACGGGAGGTTAAGGGTTTTGAGGCGCAGGTTTACTAGTGTTTCTGCTTGTCGGACTGAGCTGACAAATCGTGCAGGTAACGCCGTGACAGGCTGAGAAAACGTGGGGTTGGGCCGACATCCTCATACAGCGGATCGCCTTCCTCATCGGTCGCAATCACCTGCTTGCCCTTGATGTAGGGAAAGCTCGCTTCCAGCTCTTCGAGGGCTGCGCCAATCAACTCGCCGAGCAGTTCTTCGGTATGGCGTTTGGGGTACATCTCGGAGATCGCCGCCAGCCTGGCGGCGGCTTCCACGTCCAGATGGATGGCGTATTCGGTTTTGGTCAGGCGACCCTTGGCGTTTTCTTCCCAATGCTGGGCCAGTTCTCGGATTTTCATGGCAACCTCAATGGAGCCCACGGTACGCGGGCGATGATGAGTGACCAGCCGGCCAGCGCGGATAACGCTGCGGCTTACTGTTGAGACTAGCTGCAACTCACAAGGTTTAAAGTTCCTTGTAAGACGTCGCCGTGGGCGGCACTCTTGAAGATCAAAGCGTCCCGGATTTTCTGCTGGAGATTGGCTGATGAGCGATATCGATGCACGTTTGCGTGAGGATGTTCACCTGCTGGGTGAACTGTTGGGCAACACGATTCGAGAACAGTACGGCGATGAATTCCTCGACAAGATCGAGCAGATCCGTAAAGGCGCCAAGGCCGACCGCCGTGGCGCAGCCTCGGAGCAGGTGGCCGGCGAAGAGCTGAGCGCCAGCCTCAATCAACTCAAGGAAGACGAACTGCTGCCGGTGGCGCGGGCCTTCAACCAGTTTCTCAACCTGGCCAATATCGCCGAACAGTATCAGTTGATCCACCGCCGTGATGAATCAACCCCGGCGCCGTTCGAGTCGCGGGTGCTGCCGGAACTGCTGGCGCGCCTGCAGAGTGAAGGCCACAGCAGCGAATCCCTGGCGCGCCAGTTGGGTCGGTTGGAAATCGAACTGGTGCTCACCGCTCACCCCACCGAAGTCGCCCGCCGCACCCTGATCCAGAAATACGACGCCATCGCCGCACAACTGGCCCTGCAGGATCACCGCGACCTCACCACCGCCGAGCGCGAGCAGATCCGCAATCGCCTGCAACGCCTGATCGCTGAAGCCTGGCACACCGAAGAAATTCGCCGCACCCGGCCCACGCCGGTAGACGAAGCCAAGTGGGGCTTTGCGGTGATCGAGCATTCGTTGTGGCACGCCATCCCGAATTATTTGCGCAAGGCCGATCACGCCTTGCACGCGGCTACCGGCCTGCGCCTGCCTCTGGAGGCCGCGCCGATTCGCTTCGCTTCCTGGATGGGCGGCGACCGCGACGGCAACCCCAACGTCACCGCCCCGGTCACCCGCGAAGTGCTGTTGCTGGCGCGCTGGATGGCGGCTGACCTGTACTTGCGCGACATCGACCACCTCGCCTCCGAACTGTCGATGCAACAGGCCAGCCCGGCATTGCAGGCCAAGGTGGGTGACAGCGTCGAACCTTACCGGGCGTTGCTCAAGCAATTGCGTGAGCGGCTGCGCGCCACACGCCAATGGGCCCACACCTCGTTGACCAGCACCACGCCGGCGCCCGCCGATGTGCTGCAAAATAACCGCGACCTGCTCGAGCCTTTGCAACTGTGCTACGAGTCGCTGCATAGCTGCGGCATGGGCGTGATTGCCGACGGCCCGCTGCTGGATTGCTTGCGTCGGGCGGTCACGTTCGGGCTGTTCCTGGTGCGCCTCGACGTACGCCAGGACTCCACCCGCCACTGCGCGGCCATGACCGAAATCACCGACTACCTGGGCCTTGGCCGGTACGAGGATTGGGACGAAGAGGCGCGCATCAGCTTCCTGATGAAGGAACTGGCCAACCGTCGACCCCTGTTGCCAGGCTACTTCAAGCCTTCGGCAGACACCGCCGAAGTGCTGAACACCTGTAAGGAAATCGCTGCCGCACCGGCTGCGTCCCTGGGTTCCTACGTCATCTCCATGGCCGGCGCCGCGTCGGACGTGTTGGCCGTGCAACTGCTGCTCAAGGAGTCCGGCGTACAACGGCCGATGCGTGTGGTGCCGTTGTTCGAGACTCTGGCTGACCTGGACAACGCAGGCCCGGTGATCGAGAAACTGCTGCTGTTGCCGGGTTATCGCGCCCGTCTGCAAGGCCCGCAGGAAGTAATGATCGGCTACTCGGATTCGGCCAAGGACGCGGGCACTACCGCCGCCGCCTGGGCGCAATACCGGGCCCAGGAACGGCTGGTGGAAATCTGCCGCGAACAACAAGTCGAACTGCTGCTGTTCCACGGTCGTGGCGGCACTGTAGGCCGCGGCGGCGGCCCGGCTCACGCGGCGATTCTGTCGCAGCCTCCGGGGTCGGTGGCGGGGCGTTTCCGCACCACTGAGCAAGGCGAGATGATCCGCTTCAAGTTCGGCCTGCCGGACATCGCCGAGCAGAACCTCAACCTGTATCTGGCGGCGGTGCTGGAGGCAACCTTGCTGCCACCGCCACCACCGGAACCGGCGTGGCGCCACCTGATGGACGAATTGGCCGCCGACGGTGTCAGCGCTTACCGCGCCGTGGTGCGGGAAAATCCGCAGTTCGTCGAGTATTTCCGCCAGTCCACGCCGGAGCAGGAGTTGGGTCGCTTGCCCCTGGGCAGTCGTCCGGCCAAGCGCCGGGCTGGTGGCATTGAAAGCCTGCGGGCGATCCCGTGGATCTTCGGCTGGACCCAGACCCGCCTGATGCTGCCCGCCTGGCTCGGCTGGGAAGCGGCGTTGAACAATGCCCTGGAGCGGGGCGAAGGCGAGTTGCTGGGGCAGATGCGCGAGCAGTGGCCGTTCTTCCGTACGCGCATCGATATGCTGGAAATGGTGCTGGCCAAGGCCGACGCCGACATCGCCCGGCTGTATGACGAGCGATTGGTGCAGCCCGATCTGCTGCCATTGGGCGCGCACTTACGCGACCTATTGTCGCAGGCGTGCAGTGTGGTGCTTGGCCTGACTGGCCAGTCTCAGCTGCTGGCCCACAGCCCCGATACGCTGGAGTTCATCCGCCTGCGCAACACCTACCTGGACCCGTTGCACCTGCTGCAGGCCGAATTGCTGGCCCGATCGCGACAACAGGAAGCGGCACAGGACAGCCCTCTGGAACAGGCGCTGCTGGTGTCTGTGGCCGGTATTGCCGCTGGTTTGCGCAACACCGGCTGACATTTATGGCGTGTTCTCAATAGCTTGCAGATACCCCGCGCCGGTCGCCGTAAAATTGGCGACCGGCGTTTTGCTGTCAGGGTTGTACCTGCTTGTAAAGCCAGCGCGGCGCGGGTTTCTCCTACTTTCGGCGGCTTGTGTGGTTTGGGCCTGCTGTGTATCTTGATCAGCCTTTGGCCGTTTGTGCGGCCTGGACCCAAAATTTCCGAGATTGGCCCCACGCGGCGAATCCGAGCGTCATCTCTATAAAAAATTGAGGAGCACATCGATGCGCGTCATTCTGCTGGGAGCTCCCGGGGCCGGTAAAGGTACTCAGGCAAAGTTCATCACTGAAAAATTCGGCATTCCACAAATCTCCACCGGCGACATGCTGCGTGCGGCCGTCAAGGCCGGCACCGAGCTGGGCCTGATCGCTAAGAGCGTGATGGACAGCGGCGGCCTGGTCTCCGATGACCTGATCATCAACCTGGTCAAGGAACGCATCAGCCAGGACGACTGCAAGAACGGTTTCCTGTTCGATGGCTTCCCGCGCACCATTCCCCAGGCTGAAGCGCTGGTGAAGGCCGGCGTCGAGCTGGACAACGTGGTGGAAATCGCCGTTGAAGACGAAGAGATCGTGCAGCGTATTGCCGGTCGTCGTGTTCACGAGGCCTCGGGCCGCGTCTACCACATCGTCTACAACCCGCCGAAAGTCGCGGGCAAGGACGATGTCACCGGCGAAGATCTGGTGCAGCGTAAGGACGACACCGAAGAGACCGTGCGTCATCGCCTGTCGGTCTACCATTCCCAGACCAAGCCGCTGGTGGACTTCTACCAGAAACTCTCGGCCGCCCAGGGCAAGCCGAAGTACAGCCACATCGAAGGTGTGGGTTCGGTTGAAGCCATCACTGGCAAAGTACTGGAAGCGCTGATCTGATCGTTCATCCGCTTGATTGACAACGGCCCGCTTGCGGGCCGTTGTTGTTTATACTGACGCACTTTTTTTCAACGTGGATGCATACACCGATGAGCACCTTGCTGGCCCTGGACACCGCGACTGAAGCTTGCTCCGTTGCCCTGCTGCACGATGGCAAGGTTACGAGCCACTACGAGGTGATCCCGCGCCTGCACGCGCAGAAGCTGTTGCCGATGATCAAGCAATTGCTGCTGGACGCGGACACCACCTTGTCGGCAGTGGACGCCATCGCATTCGGGCGCGGCCCGGGCGCGTTCACCGGCGTGCGCATCGCTATCGGTGTGGTCCAGGGGTTGGCGTTTGCGCTGGAGCGTCCGGTGTTGCCGGTGTCCAACCTGGCGGTGCTGGCGCAGCGCGCGTTTCGCGAACACGGCGCCAACCAGGTCGCGGCGGCCATCGATGCGCGCATGGATGAAGTGTATTGGGGCTGCTACCGCGAAACCGCTGGCGAGATGCGCCTGATCGGCGCTGAAGCCGTGCTGCCACCTGAAGCGGCGGCGTTGCCGGGCGATGCCAGCGGCGACTGGTTCGGTGCCGGCACCGGCTGGGGCTACGGCGAGCGCATTGGCGTGACGCTTGCCGGCCAGGATGCCGGGATGCTGCCCCACGCCGAAGACCTGCTGGCCCTGGCACGCTTTGCCTGGGAGCGAGGCGAGGCGATTCCGGCGGACCAGGCGGCGCCCGTGTACCTGCGGGATAAAGTGGCGCAGACCAAGGCTGAACGCGGGATTATTTGACGTCAAAAGTGCGGGCAATTTCAGACAAAAATAGCCAATCGTCAGAATTTGCCCGCGCTTTTAAACCTTTTACCAATTATGTGTTCTAGTTATCACCAGAGCATTTGCGCGCCATGGAAAGCGCCACTAAAATGCCATCACCGATACCGAGTTCGCATGTATGCGCATAGACGGCTTTTCATCACAGTCCTACCCCCTCAAGCGCAAGCCTCGCAAGGCGAACGTGACGGTAGACGACTCCGTCGAAGACTCGCCCGATTTTGTTGAAATCCAGTCCGACAACACTGCTGTTTCAACCCGTTCCCAGGGTTCCGGCGGTGCACGCACCAGCGGCGTTCCTGCCCGCCAGCAAGACATGATCTTCCCGCGCTCCATGAGCAAAAACGTCGCCAATGCCCTGGCCAGCTACCTGACCACTGCCGGCTTTGTCGAATGGGATATGGAAGTGCTGGGCCTCGATATCCATATCTGATGCTGTTGCCTTACTACCTCGGTTGTCCGTCCTGGAGTGAAAACGCCTGGCGCGAATACCTGTATCCCGCCGACGCCCGCTCCAGCGATTACCTTGCCCTGTATTCCCAGGTCTTCAACGCCGTCGAGGGCAACACCACGTTCTACGCCCGTCCTTCCGTCGCTACCGTGCAGCGCTGGGCTGAAATCATGCCCGAGCATTTTCGCTTCACGGCCAAGTTTCCGGGGGATATCAGCCACAGCGGCAACCTGATCGAGCAGTTGCCGGCGGCGGAAAGTTTCCTGGGGTTGATGAGCCCGTTGGGCGAGCGTATTTCGCCGTTGTGGCTGCAGCTGCCGGCCAGTTTTACCCCGCAGCGCCTGGGTGAGTTGGCCGGGTTTATCGACGGGCTGGAGCGACCGTTGGCGGTGGAGGTGCGTCACTCGGAGTTTTTCGCCAAGGGCGATGCCGAGCGCAGTCTCAACCGCTTGCTGCGCGACCGCGGTGTCGAGCGCATCTGCCTGGACCCGCGTGCGTTGTTCAGTTGCACCTCCACCTCGGCAGCCGTGCTGCACGCCCAATCGAAAAAGCCCAAGGTGCCGCCTCGCCCGGCGGCGCTGACGCAGTTTCCGCAAGTGCGCTTTATTGGCCATCCGGAGTTGGAAGCCAATGATCCGTTCCTGGTGCCCTGGATTGAAAAGGTCGCCGGCTGGATCGAAGAGGGGCGTACGCCCTACGTGTTTCTTCACACTTCCGACAACCGCCTGGCCGCCCAACTGGCCTTGCGCTTTCATGAGAAATTGATGCTGCGCTTGCCCGGCTTGCCGGCATTGCCCACCCTGCATCGAGAACCCGCAGCGGAGCAACTGGGGTTACTCTAAGGCTCCTTTTCCCGACAGGAGTCAGTCATGGATGCCCAAACCCTTCGCGCCGAAACCTTCAAGGCCCTGCACGAGCGTGACCGCGCGTTCGTGATGCCCAATCCATGGGATGCCGGCTCCGCAAAAATGCTCGCCAGCCTGGGGTTTGAAGCCCTGGCCACCACCAGCGCCGGCTTTGCCTTCAGCCTCGGCCGCCCGGATGCCGAAGGTGCGTTGTCCCTGGAAGACACCTTGGGCAATGCCGGGGCGATCGTCCAGGCGACCTCGCTGCCCGTCGCCGCCGACCTGGAAAACTGCTTCAGTGACACCCCTGAAGGCTGCGCCGAGACTATCCTGCGGGCGGCAGCGACTGGGATTGTCGGTGGCTCCATCGAAGACACCACCGGAATTGCCGTCGACCCGATCTATCCCTTTGACCTTTCCGTGGAGCGCGTCGAAGCCGCAGTCGCCGCTGCCCGCAGTTTGCCATTCCCCTTCACCCTGACCGCCCGCGCGGAAAACCTCCTGCATGGCCGGCTGGATTTGCCCGACACCATTCGCCGCCTGCAGGCCTACGCCGAAGCTGGCGCCGACGTGCTCTATGCACCGGCCCTGCGCAGTGCCGAGGAAGTATTGGCGGTGGTGAAGGCGGTTGCACCCAAGCCCGTGAATATCTTGATGTCAGGCGCCCTGAAACTCAGCGTGGCGCAGTTGAGCGAGATGGGCGTCAAGCGCATCAGCGTCGGCTCGGCCATGGCCCTGGCGGCTTATGGCGAGTTCTTCAGGGCGGCCCAGGAGGTTCATGAGTTGGGCACGTTTACCTTCACTGAGCGCTCGATGCCGTTCAGCCAGGCCAATCAACTGTTCAAGGGCTGAGGCGTGCGTTTCTTCAAGGTGCTGGGCGTGCTGCTGGTGTTGGCAGGTGGTGTGTTGGTTGGCGTGTGGCGGGGCTGGGTGCCGCTGCCCGATGAGTGGAACCCGTGGGCGCCGCTGGACGTGCGGGCAAGCCCGAACCTGCTGACCCGATTCAAGCTTGGGCGTTTGCAGGATGATCCTGCCCTATGTGACCAAGTGCTGAAGACCTCCGGGCTGCGGGTCGCCCATCAGGCGGACAGCCCTGCCGACGCGGCTTGCCCGCTGCGCAATACATTGCGGGTCCAAGGCGCTGATGTCGGCTTGAGCAGCAGCTTTCTCGCCAGTTGCCCGCTGGCCGTGGCGTTCGCCCTGTTCGAGCGTCATAGCCTGCAACCAGCGGCCCAGGCGGTGTTTGGCCAGGCAGTGACGCGGGTCGATCACCTGGGCAGCTTTGCCTGTCGCAATATCTACAACCGCGCCAACGGGCGACTCAGCCAGCACGCGTCGGCCAATGCGTTGGATATCGCCGGGTTTCGCCTGGCGGACGGGCGCACCATCAGTGTGCTCAAGGATTGGCCGGGTGACGGCGAGCGTGCGCGCTTCCTGCGGCAAGTGCGCGACGGCGCCTGCAAGGATTTCAATGTGGTGTTGAGCCCGGATTACAACGCCGCCCACCGTAATCACTTTCATCTGGACATGGGTCGGTGGTGGGTGTGTCGCTGAGGGTCAGGCGGCCAGGCGCAGGTTGTGCAGGATCAGCGGACGCGCCCAGCGGCTGTCGAAATCCAGGGCTTTCTGTTGCTCAACCAGCTCTTCTGCCGGGAACGGTGGCGGTGGTGGTGGCAGCAGGTCCAGTTCGAATTCGGCGATCGGCAAATGCAGCGGGCGTGGTTGCGGCGCGGGACCCGGTTCGGGCAGCGGTTGGCCGGCGGCCAGGACGATCGGGCGCACCCAGGCGCTTTCGAAGTTTTGCTGCTTTTGCTGGGCGACCACTTCTTCCGCCGGGTACGGTGGCGGGGCCGGTGGCAGCAGTTCCAGTTCGAATTCGGCGATAGGCAGGAACAGCGGCTCGGGCGGGGCGATCTCGGTGTCTGTCACATCACAGGCGCGCTGGGTGACGATCTGCGACAGCAGGTCACTGCCTTCGCTGGGTTCTACCGCCGGGTCCACAGGTTTCGCCACCGACTTGGTGAGCGCGCCCGGCGTGTCGCCGAGCTGTTCGGCCAACGCCTGGGCGAAGAAGTCCTGCCACACATGACTGACGCCGGCCAGCGCTTGGGTATTGCGCAGGCCGAAGTGGTTGTGGGTCGGCAGTACACCGGTGAATAGCGAAGGAATGTCTGACATTTCTCTCGATCGTCGCTCAGCTCTGGCAAAATGCCGGATCCTTTTTTTTATCGGCCGCTTTTTGCCGATCCTTAATATTTTTGAGCGTAGTCACCGATGAGCGAACAACCAGCGGCCAGCCGCATTCGGGTCGAGGCCTTGGCCGAAGGTTTTCAGGCACGTGCGCAGCACTGGGCCGAGCAGCTGGGGTTGCCTTTGCAACTGGATGAGGCGGACTTTGCCTTGCAGGTGGGGGAGCAGGGGCTGCAGTTGCAACAGCTGGGGCCTGAGGCGCCGGGGCCGGTGCGGGTGGATTT
>NZ_JBYSWF010000081.1:0-27367 GCF_058780865.1 Pseudomonas sp. GP01-A4 | reverse complement strand
CCCCAAGCCCCTCCCGAAACGCCAGATAATGCTTCAACACCTGCACCGGCGCCTCAATCTGCGGGTAGTGCCCAATATTCGCCAGCAACACCGTATCCGCGTGCGGCACCAGCTCACGATAACGCTGAACCATATGCCCCCCGGAAATCGGATCAACCTCCCCATCGATCACCCGCAACGGCACCTCCCCCCGCTGCATGGCCGCCACCCATCGATCCCGCTGCCGCCGACGCTGAGGAATATACGCAATCAACTTGTGCAAAATCCGCGGCCCATCTTGGCTCTCGATCAAGCTCCAGAAATCATCCAGCGCACTCTCACTGGGCCGAGTCGCCGGCCCGAAAATCTGCCCAAAACTGTTAGCCAGGGCATTACGCCCAAACGCCCGCCCAATCATCCAACCCAATGGGCTCAGCAACAGCTTCTGCACCAACGCCGGACGATGCGTCTCCGGAAACAACCCACCGTTGAGAAACACACAACTGCCCATCCGAAACCGGCCTTCGTAATGCCGCGCCAACAACTCCTGCGCAACACTGTCACCGTAATCATGGGCCAGCACATGCACCGGCTGCTGCACCCAAAGATGCTCCAGCAACGCCTGTTGCAAATCCGCCTGCTCCAGCAGGCAATACGTGTGATCCAGCGGCTTGGCCGAATCACCAAACCCCAGCATGTCGCAGGCAATCACTTGATAGCGCTGAGCCAACGGCTGCCAGAGATAATGCCAGTCCCAACTGGCCGTGGGAAAACCATGGATCAGCAGCAACGGCTCGCCCTGCCCCGCCACCCAGTACCGAATGGTGCGGCCGCGAAACTCAAAGCTCTGGGCACGCTGGCGCCAGATGCGCAGCGGGATCTCGGCGAGTGGCATCAGCTTTTATACCCGGTGTCGAGTGCATCGAGTTTGCGCAGCAACGCCGGCCACGCCAGCGCGCCGCCCATGCCCTGAGCGCTTTTGGTGACCCCAGCGATCATCGCCCGGGCACCGGCCAATATCTGCGGCGCAATGCTGATCAGTTCAGCGCCACCGTTCTGCGCCATCACCTGGATATCGCAGGTGCGCTGGAAGATGAACATCATCAGGAACGTATCGGCGATGCTGCCGCCACAGGTCAGCAGACCGTGGTTGTGCAGCATCAGGAAATTGTTTTCGCCAAGGTCAGCCTGCAAGCGGGCCTTTTCCTCGTGGTTCAGCGCCACACCTTCGTAGGCGTGATAGGCCAGGCTGGACAACACGAACAACGATTGCTGGCTGATGGGCAGCACGCCCTGTTTCTGCGCGGAGACGGCAATGCCGGAGGCGGTGTGGGTGTGCAGCACGCAGACCACATCGTGCCGCACTTCGTGCACCGCACTGTGAATGGTGTACCCGGCAGGGTTGACCTCGTAGGGACTGTCCATCAGCTTGTTGCCGGCCTGATCGACCTTCACCAGGCTCGACGCGGTGATCTCGTGGAACATCAGCCCGTAGGGGTTGATCAGGAAGTCTTCGGTGCCCGGCACCTTGGCCGAGATGTGGGTGAAAATCAGGTCGTCCCAACCATGCATCGCCACCAGGCGATAGCACGCGGCGAGGTCGACGCGGGCCTGCCATTCGGCCGCGCTGACCTGGTCTTTTACACTGTGTGTCGATTGAACAGTGGCTAGGCTCACGGCAATGACCTCCTTGGCGCGCTTATTATTGTTTTTTTGAGTGAAGAGGCAGTCTAGTCAGACCTCGAGGCCGCCGTAGTTGCATTGGCAGCCAGCTTGATGACCGAACGGGTCAGTCCTGAGGATAGTTCGATTTTGTTCTGCGCGTGTCAGAGAAGCGACGCCAATAAAGGCGCGGCGAACAGGTTGAGCAACCCGGTCAGCACCATTACCAGGCCCGCCACGGAGCCTTCCTCACCGCCCACCTCATGAGCCCGGCTGACACCCGCGCCATGAGCGCCCACGCCAAACAATGCGCCACGGGCCAATGGCGTGCGCAACGGCAACCACTTGAGCAGTACGCCGCCGAGCATGGCGCCAAACACCCCGGTGAACATCACGAACACCGCCGTCAGTTCCGGCACGCCGCCCAGGTCGGAAGACACCGGCATCGCGAACGGGGTGGTGATCGAACGGGGCACCAACGACATCGTCACCGAGCTGTCGAGAGCGAGGGCCTTGGCCAGGCCATACGAAGTGGCGATGGACGCCGCGCTGCCCGCGACCATCCCCAGCAATAACGCTGACCAGTGGCGCACCAGCAATTGGCGCTGTTGCCAGATCGGAATCGCGAACGCCACGGTCACCGGGCCCAGCACCAGCATCAGCCAGTGGGTGTCGGTGGCGTATTCGGCATAGGCGGTTTTCATCGGCACGGCCACCGCCAGCAGCAGCGCCGGCACCAGGATCAGCGGCGACAGTAGGTAGCGCCCGGTGCGCCGGTAGATCCACCGGCTGAAGCCGTAGGCACCGAGGGTCAGCGCCAGCCAGAACATCGGCATCAGCTCAAGCTTCATGGCGCAGCTTCCAGCGGCAGACGAATTCCACGGTAAACGCAGTCACCAGCATCACCGACAAGGTGCTGAAGCCGATCACCAACATGATCCGCCAGCCGTCGTGCTTTACCAGGCCACCGTAGTCCAAAAGGCTCATCAAGGCAGGAATAAAGAACAGCAGCATCTCCGCCATCAGCACACCGGCGCCCAGTTGCAGAGCCGCCGGTTTTACCAGGCCGGTGGCGAAGGTCAGCAACAACAGGCCCAGGCCGACCACACCACCGGGAATAGGCCAGCTCAGCCAGGCGGCCAATTGGCAGCCCAGAAAATATATGGCCAGCAGCACAATCAGTTCAGTCAACAACCGACCGACGACTTTGAAGGTGAAACGTTTCATGAGCTTTGGGTCCTCCCAGGGCACCCATTTTAAAGAGGCGCCTGGCATCCCCACAGCGAATTGTTAGACTGCAAGCTATTCCAAACTGGAATCATGTCGATGGAATTTAAACAACTGCGCAGCTTTGTCGAAGTGATCCACCGGGGCGGTTTTACCCAAGCCGGTAAAACCCTGCACATCAGCCAGTCCGCGGTCAGCAAGCAGGTGGCGCAATTGGAACAAAGCCTGGGCACGCCGCTGCTGGATCGCCTGGGTTCGCAGATTCGCCTGACGGCGGCCGGCCAAGTGGTGTTGCAGCGGGCAGAAGCGATGCTGCGCCAGCAAGCCGAGTTGCTCAGTGAGCTGGATGACTTGAATCAGCTGACCCGTGGCGAACTGCGCATGGGCTTGCCGCAGTTGGGTGGCGACACGCTGTTTGCCGGGTTGTTTGCCGAATACCGCCGGCGCTATCCGAATGTCACCATCCAATTGCTGGAAGGCGGCAGCCGCAGCATCGAGCAGGCAATCTTGAGTGGAGAACTGGAGGTGGGCGGCAGCCTGATGCCCAGCGACCCGGCATTTGCCTGGCAGGCATTCTGCGATGAGCCGCTGGACGCCCTGCTGCCCATGGACCATCCGCTGGCCGATAACGCGCACATCCGCCTGGAGGAGTTGGCTGACACGCCGTTCCTGATGTATCAGCGCAGTTTTGTATTGAACGACCGCCTGTTGCAGGCCTGTCAGCAGGTGGGCTTTACCCCGAAGGAAAGCGGGCGCAGTGGCCAGGCGGATTTTCTCGCCGCATTGGTGGCCGCCGGCCAAGGCGTGGTGCTGCTGCCCAGCGTAGTAGCCCGGGGCCTGGTAAGGCCCGGCGTGGTACGCCTGACGCTCAAGGCGCCGGACTACCTGCGCTGGGACATTGCCTTTATCTGGCGTGAGGGTGCCTACCTGTCGAAAGCCGCCCAGGCCTGGCTGGCGTTATTGCGCGAGTTCCCGGTCAACCGCGCAGTGCAGTGACCAACTCGGCCAGCCACGGCTCGGCGTCGGCTTCCGGGGTCACGCTTTCGCTGGCGTCCAGGCGCAGCATCGGCAGCACTTCGTGCACGCCCAACTCGGCAAACAGCTGGCGCATTTGCTCGCCGCCGCCGCAGAAGGTGTCGCCATAGCTGGCGTCGCCCAGGCCAATCACCGCGCCGGGCAAGCCTCGCCAGGCGGCCGGCAGTTGGTCGCGAATGGTCGAGTACAGCGGCTGCAGGTTGTCGGGCAGTTCGCCCATGCCAGTGGTGGAAGTCACGGCCAGGAAGGCTTCCGGAGCAAAGCCCTGTACGTCGGCGAGGGTTGCCCGCGGGTTGTGCCAGGCGTCGAAGCCGGCAGCGTTGAGGATGCTTGCAGCATGACGGGCGACTTCTTCGGCCGTGCCGTACACCGAGCCGGAAAGGATGGCGACTTTCATCAATCTGATCCTGTAGCTGACTAAAAACCTGGGATATTAACAGCTGGGGCCAGTGGACAGGCTGCCGGCATGTCTTAAACTTCGAATTCCCAAGACAAGCCATGGACCGCTCAATGATTAACGCCAAGCTGATGCAACTGGTGATCAACGCTTCCAACGACGGCATCGTTATCGCCGAGCGCGAAGGCAAGGATATGCCACTGATTTACGTAAACCCGGCGTTCGAGCGCATGACCGGCTATACCCTCGACGAAATCCTCTATCAGGATTGCCGCTTCCTGCAATCGGGTGACCGTGACCAGCCGGGGCTGATGGCGATTCGCGAAGCCCTGGAGAGTGGCGGCGCCTGCCGGGAAATCCTGCGCAATTACCGCAAGGACGGCACACATTTTTGGAACGAGCTGTCGTTATCGACGGTTTACAACCCGGCCGACAAACAGACCTATGTGGTCGGCGTGCAGAAGGATGTGACCGTTCAGGTCAAGGCCCAGCAGCGTGTCGCGCAACTGGAAGCCCAGTTGGCTGACCTCAAGGCGGAGCTTGCGGCACTCAAGGCGACGAGCGGATCTAACAAAAACTAGAAAACGCGGTCTTTAAAGAGATAATGGCGTTTTAATACCTTTTTCTTGAGCAAGATCAATGCAACGCGACGCGCTTTTGACGCAGGACGAGCTGGATTTTATTCAGACCATGCACCATAACCCGCAACTCAATGTGCGGGACGCGTCGTCGAGCCTGACGGTCAATGGCGGTGCGCAGATTCGTGATCTGCTCACCCGCCTGGCCGCCCATGACCATGTCACCCTCCAGGCCCAATTCGACAACCAGCAAATGACGTTTCCGCTGCAATTGGTGGAAGACGAGTTTCATGCCGTGCATCTGCGGCTGGGTGTACCGAGTATTTTCGAAGACGGGCCGATGATCCGCCCGTGGCGCCTGGCGCTCGAAGAGCCGGTGCCGCTGGAAAACATCAAGGGCCAGCCCGGTGCGCTGTGGGTACATGAGGTGTCATTCAAGGGACTGCTGGTGGAAATTCGCGGGCGGATCAAGGCGCCAAGAACCTTTTCGCTGTGGTTCAGTCCGTCCGGGTACGAGCGCATTTCGGTGCGGGGCACGCTGGAACGGGAAACTGCCCGAGGATTGTTCGCCTACCGCCTGAGCCAGAACGATGTGGATGAGACCGAGCGCCTGCGCCAGTTTATCCTGCAGCAACATCGCCTTTTTCACCCCGAAGTCCACGCCTGAAGTCAGGTATCCAGGTTACCGCGCAGAAACTGCTGCAAGCGGCGCTGCATCAATCGCCCTTCGTTACCCAGGCAGCCGACGGATGAACCCGCCAGTTGCTCCTGCGCCAACTCCGCCGCATCGCCGGCCAGCAACAGTGGGCAATCCAGGGTCAGGGCCAACCGTTCAAGGCGCCGAGGCAAGCCATTGGCCGGCGAGTGATTGGAGAACACCACAAGGGCTTGTGGCCTGGTTTTTTCACAGACAAGGGTCAATTCATCCATCGGCTGGCCCACAGCCAGGACCTTGACCGCCAACTCGTCACCGCTCATCAACAGGCCTGCGACCAACAACTCCAGCTCTCGGCACTCCCCCGCAATGGCCGCCAGCAATACCCGCGGCGCCGCTGAGGCACAGCCTATCTGCAGGCGTTTCCAGGTTCGGCTGCGCAGGAATCCATCAAAAAACAGCCATTCACTGGTTTGGCCAAACAACCCCTGATGTCGCAACAGTTGCTGCCAGAGGGGCATCAGGATGTCCTGGAACACCACCGCGACCGGGTAGGCGGCGAAAATCTGGCCATACAACCGGTCCAGTTGCCGGTCGTCGAAGGCACCGACGGCCGTTCGCAACTGCGCCTGCCATTGGGCCCATTCATGCTCTGCACCTGCCGGCGAAGCAGCCGCCGCTTCGACTTGATGATCGTCGCGCGCGAGGATCTTGCCGACCTTGCTCACGGCCACGCCACGCTCGATCCAGTCAAGAATGCGATGAACGGTCTCGATATCGGTGCGCGAATACAGGCGGTGCCCACTTTCGGTGCGAACCGGGTGGATCAGCCCGTAACGCCGTTCCCAGGCACGCAAGGTGACAGGGTTGATGCCTGTCAATCTCGCGACTTCGCGAATCGGAAACAGCTCATCGGAATCGGCAGGGTTGCCAAGGGCCATGTCGGGACGTGGAGCAGTCATTACAGACATCAGGGCATCAATATACTGTCAGGAACTTGGATCCCATTTAACGCCCATACAGCTGTCCGATTCAAGGTCTTCGACAAGCCGACCAATGTCGCTGGTGTATTTCTGCAAAACAGGAATAATCCTTGCCTGTTTTTTCAACGTGGCTGCTTACCCCGCAGCTTCGTTCGTGCGCCGCCTACCCGGCCCAGTGCACCTGATCCTTATGGAGATACACAATGTCTACCTCCCCCGTCACCCTGATGGTTGCGCGCCGCGTGGCCAAGGGTCGCTATGAAGAGTTGATGGCCTGGCTGCGCGAAGGCGAGCAATTGGCCACGGACTTCCCCGGTTACCTGGGTTCAGGCGTGCTCGCACCGCCGCCCAACGATGACGAGTTCCAGATTATTTTCCGCTTCGCCGACGAAAAAACCCTGCATGCGTGGGAGTTTTCCGCCTCCCGTGGTGCATGGCTCGGGCGTGGCAGTGAGCTGTTTGCTGCGCCGTCGGAGCATCGCGTACGCGGTATCGACGGCTGGTTTGGCGCCGCCGCCGCACGTCCGCCGCGCTGGAAGCAGGCCGTGGCCATCTGGCTGGCATTTTTCCCGGTGTCGCTGCTGTTCAACTTCGGCCTTGAGCCGCTGCTCAGCGAGTTGGGGTTGTTGAGCCGTGTGCTGGTCAGCACCCTCGCGCTCACGCCATTGATGGTTTACTTCTTTATCCCGTTGTCGACCCACCTGCTGGCAGGCTGGCTGCATCCGGCGCCAGCCCGGGTAAAGGCCACCGAAGCCGCTGCTTGAGTACAAGGGAGGCCGCTCGCTGGTATAGTTTTAGCCTGCCAGCGATTCGAGCCTCCCATGTCTTCAACACCCGCCCCGATCCTGATCACCGGTGCCGGCCAGCGCGTCGGCTTGCATTGCGCCCAGCGCCTGCTGGACGAAGGGCAACCAGTGATTTTCAGCTACCGCACCGAACGTCCCGGCGTGCAAGCCTTGCGCGAACGCGGTGCGATCGGTGTGTTTGCCGACTTCTCCAACGAGACCGGTATTCTCGCCTTCATCGACGAACTGAAGACGCACACCCAAAGCCTGCGGGCGATCATTCATAATGCCTCGGCCTGGGAAGCGGAAGCGCCCGGCGACGAGAGCCGCGCCTTTACCGACATGTTCAGCGTGCACATGCTTGCGCCGTACCTAATCAACCTGCATTGTGCTTACCTGCTGCAACGCTCCACGCCTGCGGATATCGTGCACATCAGCGATGACGTGACCCGCAAGGGCAGCCGCCAGCACATTGCCTACTGCGCCACCAAGGCCGGGCTCGACAGCCTGACCTTGTCGTTTGCCGCGCAGCTTGCACCGGATATCAAGGTGAACGGCATTGCCCCGGCAATGGTGATGTTCAACGAGGGCGACGACGCGGCTTACCGCGCCAAGGTCCTGGCCAAGGCGGCACTGGGCATCGAGCCCGGCCCCGAGGTGATTTACCAGAGCGTGCGCTACCTGCTGGATAACCCGTATGTCACCGGTACCACCCTGACCGTCAACGGCGGGCGGCATATCAAGTAAGCCGTTTGCGAGGATGTTGTATGACTTTGTCCCTGCCCCACCACTACCGCGAGATCCTCAAGGGCCTGGGTGAAGACCCCGAGCGCGAGGGTTTGCTCGACACGCCAAAGCGTGCCGCCAAGGCCATGCAGTACCTGTGTCACGGCTACGAGCAGAACCTGGAAGAAATCGTCAACGGTGCGCTGTTTTCCTCCGACAACGACGAGATGGTGATCCTCAAGGACATCGAGCTGTATTCGCTGTGCGAGCATCACCTGCTGCCCTTTATCGGCAAGGCCCATGTGGCCTATATTCCGACCGGCAAGGTGCTCGGCCTGTCGAAGCTGGCGCGTATCGTCGACATGTTCGCCCGTCGCCTGCAGATCCAGGAAAACCTCACGCGCGAAATTGCCGACGCCATCCAGACGGTGACCCAGGCCGCCGGCGTGGCGGTGGTGATCGAAGCCAGGCACATGTGCATGATGATGCGCGGTGTCGAAAAACAGAATTCAACCATGAACACCTCGGTGATGCTCGGCGCCTTCCGCGAGTCGAACACCACGCGCATGGAGTTCCTGCAACTGATTGGACGGAGCAAGTAGCAATGCCACAACTTCAGCCAGGCATGGCGCGCATCCGGGTCAAGGACCTGTGCCTGCGCACGTTTATCGGGATCAACGAGGATGAAATCCTCAACAAGCAGGATGTGTTGATCAACCTGACCATCCTGTATGCCGCCCAGGAAGCCGTGCGCGACAACGACATCGACCACGCGCTGAACTACCGCACCATCACCAAGGCGATCATCGCCCATGTGGAAGGCAACCGCTTTGCCCTGCTGGAGCGCCTGACCCAGGAGATCCTCGACCTGGTGATGAGCAATACATCGGTGCTGTACGCCGAAGTCGAAGTCGACAAACCCCATGCGTTGCGTTTTGCCGAATCGGTGTCGATCACCCTGGCGGCCAGTCGCTAACCCTTACCTTTGCAGTGAGCATCATGAACGATCAACAACGCCTCGAACTCGAAGCCGCCGCCTTCCGCCGGCTGGTGGCCCACCTGGACAGCCGCAAGGATGTGCAGAACATCGACCTGATGAACCTCTCGGGCTTCTGCCGCAACTGCTTGTCCAAGTGGTACAAGGCCGAGGCCGACGAGCGCCAGATCGAGCTGAGCCTCGATGACGCCCGTGAAGTGGTGTACGGCATGCCGTACGCCGAGTGGAAAGCCCAATACCAGCAAGAAGCCAGTGCCGAACAGCAAGCGGCATTCGCCAAAGGAAAACCCCATGACTGACCTGAACACCCTGCGCGCCAGCCTCAACAGTGGCAAACATGTTTTTGCCGATACCCTGGCCTTTGTAGCTGCCGGTTACGACTACCAGCCACAAGCGTTCACCAATGGCAGCGTGGAAAACGCCGCCGGGCAGAACGAAGGTTCGTGCAAGACCCTGGGCCTGGCGCTGCTGGAAGGCTTGAGCGACCATGAAGCGCTGTTGGCGTTTGGCGAGCATTACCGTTCGGTGCTGGCCACGCCTGAAGGCAGTGACCATGGCAACATTCGTGCGCTGATCGAGCATGGGTTGGCGGGTGTGAAGTTTGCCGCACAGCCACTGACCCGCAAATCCTGAGTCAGACATAGATCAAAATGTGGGAGCGGGCTTGCTCGCGAAAGCAGAGTGTCAGTCAATACATCGGGTGACTGACACACCGCTTTCGCGAGCAAGCCCGCTCCCACATTTGGACTGCGGTGATCATCAAATCCCGTGCATAAAAAAACCGGCCTCGCAGCCGGTTTTTTTGTTTCTACGGTTTAGAACGAAGCGTCCTTCAAACCGTCGAGGTAACGCTCGGCATCCAGTGCCGCCATGCAACCGGCGCCGGCGGAGGTGATCGCCTGGCGGTACACGTGGTCGGCCACGTCACCGGCAGCGAAGATACCTTCGATGTTGGTGGCTGTCGCATTGCCTTCACGGCCGCCCTGCACGATCAGGTAACCATCTTTGGCATCCAGCACGCCTTCGAACAACGAGGTGTTCGGAGTGTGGCCGATGGCGATGAACACGCCGTCGACTTTCAGCTCGTCGAAGCTGCCGTCGTTGTTCTTCAGGCGAGCACCGGTCACGCCCATGTTGTCGCCCAGGACTTCATCCAGGGTGGCGTTGAGCTTGAGGATGATCTTGCCTTCGGCCACGCGGGCATGCAGCTTGTCGATCAGGATCTTCTCGGCGCGGAAGGTCTCGCGACGGTGAACCAGGGTCACGGTGCTGGCGATGTTGGCCAGGTACAGCGCTTCTTCCACCGCGGTGTTGCCGCCACCGACCACAGCCACTGGCTTGTTGCGGTAGAAGAAACCGTCGCAGGTTGCGCAGGCGGAAACGCCCTTGCCCATGAACGCTTCTTCCGACGGCAGGCCCAGGTAACGAGCGCTGGCGCCGGTGGCGATGATCAGCGCGTCACAGGTGTACACGCCGCTGTCGCCGGTCAGGCTGTAAGGCTTCTTGGAGAAGTCGACCTTGTTGATGTGATCAAACACGATCTCGGTTTCGAAACGCTCGGCGTGCTCTTTCATGCGCTCCATCAGCACCGGGCCGGTCAGGCCGTGGACGTCGCCCGGCCAGTTGTCGACTTCAGTGGTGGTGGTCAACTGACCGCCCGCTTGCATGCCGGTGATCAGCAACGGCTTGAGGTTGGCCCGGGCAGCGTAGACGGCAGCGCTGTAACCGGCAGGGCCGGAACCGAGAATAATCACTCGCGAATGACGGGTATCAGACATGACTCACTCCTATCGACCGCCCGGACTACAGAACGGCTGGAATAAAAAAGGACCGCGAAGCACTTGGGGAAGGCTTGAACTCGCAGATCCTGAAAATAATGGGTGCAGCGTATAGAGGGAGGCAAGATTAAGGAAATACGGATTAACAATCCAGCTCATAGGTGGTCTCTATCCCATGCCTTCTATTAATCGACACCTTTGTTACCGTTAATGTCGCGATGCGGGCCGTGCTTTCCCGGTACTCCCAAAGCCGGTAAGGTCGGCGCGTTCTCCCCTATTGCCCGGAGTTATCCATGCCCGCCCCCGTTCTTTCAGGCCCACAGTACCTGCGCGAAGGTCTCAAACTGGTACTCAGCCCCGGCCTGCGGCTGTTTGTGCTGCTGCCGCTGGCAATCAACCTGATCCTGTTCGTCGGATTGATCTACTTCGCCGGCCATCAGTTCAGCCTGTGGGTCGACACACTCATGCCGACGCTGCCGAGCTGGCTGAGCTTCCTCAATTACCTGTTGTGGCCTTTGTTCGTGGTGCTGGTGGTGCTGATGGTGTTTTTCACCTTCACCATGCTTGCCAACATCATCGCCGCGCCGTTCAACGGCTTTCTGTCGGAAAAGGTTGAAGTGGTGGTGCGCGGCACCGATGATTTCCCGGCGTTCAGCTGGGGCGAACTGGCGGCCATGGTCCCGCGCACCCTGGCCCGGGAAATGCGCAAACTGGGTTACTTCCTGCCCCGGGCCATCGGCCTGTTTATCCTGTCGTTCATCCCAGTGGTCAACCTGGTGGCGGCGCCGCTGTGGCTGCTGTTTGGTGTGTGGATGATGGCGATCCAGTACATCGACTACCCGGCCGACAACCACAAGCTGGGCTGGAACGAAATGCTCGCCTGGCTGCGCCAGAAGCGCTGGCAGAGCATGAGTTTTGGCGGGATCGTTTACCTGGTGTTGCTGGTGCCGGTGGTCAACCTGCTGATGATGCCGGCAGCGGTGGCCGGGGCGACGTTGTTCTGGGTGCGTGAGCAAGGCGCCGAGGCCATGGCCATTAAAAAGGCCTGAGCCGTCACAAATCCATCATCCAAAAGACACAATGACGACATGGCCCACGCCGACACTGTGGGTCATGACGACAGCTTCGCTCCACATCACCCTGATCACCGAAACCTTCCCGCCAGAGATCAACGGGGTGGCCAATACCCTTGGCCGCCTGTGTGACGGTTTGCGCGCGCGCGGGCATCAAGTCGAACTGGTTCGCCCACGACAGGGCAGCGACCAGAGCCGGCCCAGCGACGACGGCCTGATGCTCTGCCGCGGCTGGCCTTTGCCGGGTTATCCGGGGCTGCAATGGGGCCAGTCGTCGATGCACAAGCTGTTGCGGCGCTGGACCCGCCAGCGCCCGGATGTGTTGTATATCGCCACGGAAGGGCCGCTGGGTTTGTCGGCGTTGCGGGCGGCGCGGCGCCTGGGGATCAGCGTGGTGAGTGGCTTTCACACCAACTTCCAGCAGTATTCCAACCAGTACGGCCTGGGCATGCTGAGCCGGGTGCTGACCCACTATCTGCGCTGGTTCCATAACCGCTCGACCCTGACCCTGGTGCCCAGCGCCAGCCAGCGACTGGAGCTGGAGCGGCGCCATTTCGAGCGCCTGGGCATGCTCGCGCGCGGTGTCGACAGCCAGCTGTTTCACCCGGCCAAACGCGACAATGCGTTGCGTGAAAGTTGGGCACTGACCAGTGAGCAAACTGCCGTGCTGCATGTCGGCCGCCTGGCCCAGGAAAAAAACCTCGGGTTACTCAAGCGCTGTTTCGAGACGCTGCAGGACACCTATCCACTGCGCCAGATGAAACTGATCATCGTCGGCGATGGCCCGCAACGGGCGATGCTGGAAAAGGAACTGCCGGAGGCGATTTTCTGCGGCACCTTGCGCGGTGAAGAACTGGCCCGGCATTACGCGTCCGGGGATGTGTTCCTGTTTCCCAGCCTGACCGAAACCTTCGGCAACGTGGTGCTGGAGGCCATGGCTTCAGGGTTGGGCGTGGTGGCATACGACCAGGCGGCCGCAACCCAGCACATTCGCCATGGCTACAGCGGCGTGCTGGCGATGCCGGGGGATGAAGAAGCGTTTTGCGATGCGGCCAATTGGCTGCTGGAAGAGCGCGAGAGCTTGCGCCGGGTGCGGCTCAATGCCCGGCAACACGCCAGCCGTCAGGGTTGGCCGGCGATTATCGAGCAGTTTGAGCGCCAATTACGCGGGGTGTGCGAGGACGAGCAACCGGTGCCCGCCCTGTCGCCCCTTACACCAACGTCGTCAACGCCTCACGACTGAACGGCAGGATGTCGCCTTCACGGCCTTCGCGAACCTTCAGTGCCCAATCCGGATCCACCAGCAGCGCACGGCCCACAGCGACCAGGTCGAACTCGTCGTTGTTCAGGCGCTCCAGCAGTTTTTCCAGGCTGGCGGGTTGCGCCACTTTGTCGGTGTTGACCATGAACTGCAGGAACTCGCCATCCAGGCCGACGCTGCCCACGGTGATGGTCGGCTTGCCGGTGAGCTTGCGGGTCCAGCCGGCCAGGTTCAGCTCGGAGCCTTCGAATTCCGGTTCCCAGAAACGGCGGGTGGAGCAGTGGAAAATATCCACGCCAGCGTCAGACAGCGGCTTGAGGAATTCACCCAAGGCTTCCGGGGTTTGCACCAGGCGCGCGGTGTAGTCCTGCTGCTTCCACTGGGAGAAACGCAGGATGATCGGGAAGTCCGGGCCCACGGCGGCGCGGACGGCCTGGATCAATTCGATGGCGAAACGCGAACGGTTGGCCAGGCTGCCGCCGTATTCGTCGGTGCGCTGGTTGGTGCCTTCCCAGAAGAACTGGTCCACCAGGTAGCCATGGGCGCCGTGGATTTCAACGCCGTCCATGCCGATGCTCTGGGCATCCTTGGCAGCCTGGGCGAACGCGGCGATCACGTCCTTGATGTCTTGCACGGTCATGCCGTGGACGACGACGTTGCCGTCCTTGAGTTTTTCGGTGGGGCCGTAAGCCGGCACGCTGGCATCCGGCTCGGTGCCGATGCGCCGTACGCTGCCCACATGCCACAGTTGCGGAACGATCTTGCCGCCTTCGGCATGTACCGCGTCGACTACTTTCTTCCAGCCGGCCAGGGCGGCTTCACCGTAGAAGTGCGGGACGTTCGGGTAGCCGTTGGAAGCCGGGTGGCCGACCACGGTGCCTTCGGTGATGATCAGGCCTACACCGGCGGCGGCGCGGCGGCGGTAGTACTCGATCACTTTGGAGTTGGGCACGCCACCCGGAGAAAAGGAACGGGTCATCGGCGCCATGACCACGCGACTCGGCAGTTGCAGTGCACCGAGCTGGAACGGTTTGAACAAGGCTTGGACAGGCATGGGAGCACTCCATCGGAAAGGAATTTATGATGTGGATAATATGGAGTGTGCAGCGTGTTGGATAGCACTATTGATTGGGGTGATTAAGGGGTAAAAGCGGGAGGGCATGGGGCTGCTTCGCAGCCCAGCGGGAGCAAGCTCCCTCGCCACAGCAAGCTCCCTTGCCAAAACTCCCTGCCACAGGAAGCTCCCTTGCCACAGAAACTCACTCGACAATGCTGAAAGTATCAGCTCAATGCTTTTTCGATCGCCTGAATAATGGAGGGGTCATCCGGCGGTGTACGCGGCGAGAAACGCGCCAGCACCCGGCCGTCCTTGCCCAACAGGAATTTCTCGAAGTTCCAGGTGATGTCCCCGGGAAATTCGGCGCCCTCGCCCGCCAGCAATCGATACAGCTGGTGGCGATCGTGGCCATTCACCTCAAGCTTGCTGCCCAGGGGAAAGGTCACGCCGTAGTTGAGGCTGCAGAATTTCTGGATTTCTTCTTCAGTACCCGGTTCCTGCCCGGCAAATTGATTGCACGGCAGCCCGAGTACGGTGAAACCCTGGTCTTTGTATTGCTGATAGAGGTTTTCCAGCGCGGCGTACTGTGGGGTCAACCCACATTTGGAGGCGACGTTGACCACCAGCACGACTTGCCCCTTGAAGGGCGCCAGAGGCAGCTCCTGACCATCCAGGGCTTTGAGTTTAAGGTCGTGGAAAGCACTCATGACGAACTCCAGATATCCCATGTTCTTCGTAACGGCCATTCGAGATTACAGCCGCCAAGTCGGCAAGAATAGCCGCCAAATGAAAAAGGCGCCCGAAGGCGCCTTTTTCCAACTGACAGAGCGGCGCTCAGTCAATTAATGGTGGTGACCACCTTCGCCGTGCACGTGGCCGTGGGCCACTTCTTCCTGGGAAGCGTCACGGATAGCGACGATCTTCACCTGGAAGTTCAGGCGCTGGCCAGCCAGCGGGTGGTTGCCGTCGACGGTCACGTCGTCGCCGTCCAGGTCACGGATGGTGACGATTTGCATCTGGCCGTCCGGAGCGGAAGCGTGGAACTGCATGCCCACTTCCAGCTCGTCGACACCTTCGAACATGCTGCGGCTCAGGGTGCTGACCAGTTCGGCAGCGTATTCGCCGTAGGCATCTTCAGGTTCTACGGCAACGGTCAGTTCGTCACCGACCTCTTTGCCTTCCAGGGCCTTTTCCAGGCCCGGGATGATGTTACCTGCACCTTGCAGGTAGACCAGCGGCGCGCCGCCGGCAGAACTGTCGATGACCTCACCAGCGTCGTTGGTCAGGGTATAGTCAATGGAGACAGCCTTATTGGCGGCGATCGGCATGGGGCGAGACCTTTTGCAGAAGAATGAAGAACGGACAAGTCTAAACAAGGATTTGCCCGAAAGCGAACACAACCCGGACGGACGGGGTCGAACAACTGACCCGACGGTCGTCGGATTTCACCAGGACGAAGACCGGCACTGGGTCGTCGAGCTTTCCTGCGGCCACACCCAGCACCTGCGCCACCAGCCACCCTGGCAATCCCGGGCCTGGGTCACGGACCCGGCGCAACGCCTTGAAAAAATAGACAAGCCCTTTACGTGCGGCTGGTGTGCGCAAGGCTCAGATAAAGATAACCTTGGCACCTGATTCCCGGTAGGCAGCCAGCCATAGGCCGCCACCGAAGCCATGCACCTCCAGAGAATTCGCATGCAGACTTTTTTTATCGCGCCCACCGATTTTGGTGTGGGTCTGACCTCCATCAGCCTTGGGCTGGTGCGCACCCTTGAACGGGCCGGGCTGAAAGTCGGCTTCTTCAAACCGATTGCCCAGCCGCACCCCGGCGACACCGGCCCCGAGCGCTCCACCGAGCTGGTGGCCCGCACCCACGGCCTGAAACCGCCCCAGCCTCTGGGCCTGGCCCATGTCGAACGGATGCTCGGCGACGGCCAGCTCGACGAGCTGCTGGAAGAAATCATCACCCTTTACCAGCAAGCCGCCGTGGGCAAGGACGTGCTGATCGTCGAAGGCATGGTGCCGACCCGCAGTGCCAGCTATGCGGCCCGGGTCAACCTGCACCTGGCCAAGAGCCTGGACGCCGAGGTGATCCTGGTCTCGGCTCCGGAAAACGAAGTGCTGACCGAACTCTCCGGCCGCGTGGAATTGCAGGCCCAGCTGTTCGGCGGCCCGAAAGACCCAAAAGTGCTGGGTGTGATCCTCAACAAGGTGCGCACCGACGAAAGCATGGAAGCCTTCTCGGCGCGGCTCAAAGAGCATTCGCCTTTGTTGCGCAGCGGCGATTTCCGCCTGTTGGGCTGCATCCCCTACCAACCGGAACTCAACGCCCCACGCACCCGCGACGTGGCCGACCTGATGGGCGCGCAGATCCTCAATGCCGGTGATTACGAAACCCGGCGCATGACCAAGATCATCATCTGCGCCCGTACCATGCGCAACACCGTGGAGCTGCTCAAGCCCGGCGTATTGGTGGTGACACCCGGCGACCGCGACGACATCATCCTCGCCGTCAGCCTGGCCGCCATCAACGGCGTGCCGTTGGCCGGCCTGTTGCTGACCAGCGACACCCTGCCCGACCCACGGATCATGGACCTGTGCCGTGGCGCGTTCCAGGCCGGGCTGCCGGTGTTGTCGGTGAGCACCGGCTCGTATGACACCGCCAACCAGCTCAACAGCCTGAACAAGGAAATCCCGATTGATGACCGCGAACGTGCGGAGATCATCACCGACTTCGTCGCCAGCCACCTCGACGCCCGCTGGCTGCACCAACGCTGCGGCACGCCGCGGGAGATGCGCCTGTCGCCGGCGGTGTTCCGTTATCAACTGATCCAGCGCGCCCAGGCGGCCAACAAGCGCATCGTGTTGCCCGAAGGCAGCGAGCCGCTGACCGTGCAGGCCGCCGCCATCTGCCAGGCACGCGGGATCGCCCGTTGCGTACTATTGGCCAAGCCGGCTGACGTGGAAGCCGTAGCCCGCGCCCATGGCATCGAGCTGCCCGAAGGCCTGGAGATTCTCGACCCCGACCTGATTCGCCAGCGCTACGTGGAACCGATGGTGGCCCTGCGCAAAACCAAAAGCCTCAACGCGCCGATGGCCGAGCAGCAACTGGAAGACACCGTGGTGATCGCCACCATGATGCTCGCCCTGGATGAAGTGGACGGCCTGGTCTCCGGCGTCATCCACTCCACTGCCAAT
The DNA here is from genome assembly GCF_058780865.1 of Pseudomonas sp. GP01-A4. Lineage (NCBI taxonomy): Bacteria > Pseudomonadati > Pseudomonadota > Gammaproteobacteria > Pseudomonadales > Pseudomonadaceae > Pseudomonas > Pseudomonas sp. GP01-A4. Next base: position 9,976 of record NZ_JBYSWF010000081.1, on the reverse strand, counting down.
ACCATTCGCCCGGCCCTCCAACTGATCAAGACCGCGCCGGGCTGCACCCTGGTCTCGTCGGTATTTTTCATGCTGTTCCCCGAGCAAGTGCTGGTATACGGCGACTGCGTGATGAACCCGCACCCCAGCGCGGCGGAGCTGGCGGAAATCGCCCTGCAAAGCGCCGACTCGGCCGCCGCATTCGGTATCACGCCACGGGTGGCGATGATCAGTTACTCCAGCGGTGATTCGGCCACGGGTGAAGAAGTCGAGAAAGTCCGCGAAGCCACTCTGCTGGCCCACGAAGCCCAAAGCTCACTGCTGATCGACGGCCCGTTGCAGTACGACGCCGCCGCCAACGAAAGCGTGGCCCGGCAACTGGCGCCTAACAGCCTGGTGGCGGGCAAGGCCACGGTGTTCGTGTTCCCGGATCTCAACACCGGCAACACCACCCACAAGGCCGTGCAGCGCAGTGCCGATTGCGTCAGCCTGGGCCCAATGCTGCAAGGCCTGCGCAAACCGGTGAACGACCTGCCCCGCGGGGCGCAGGTGGACGACATCGTGTACACGATCGCATTGACCGCGATTCAAGCCGCCAACCGACCTATGGATGTCTAAATGCTGGATTTTCTACCTGCCGCCGTGCGCGGGGTGATCGCCTCGCTGTTGCTGGCGTTGAATACGATTTTGCTGTGCTCGTTCCTGTTTATCGTGGCGCTGTTCAAGGCGCTGCCGTTTGCCAAGCGCTTCAGTGAATGGCTGATGAACCAGACCCACGAGGCCTGGATCAGCAACAACAAGGCCTGGATGAACCTGGTGCGACGCACCCGCTGGCACCTGAAAGGCCTGGAAGGCCTGGACTATGAACACTCATATCTGGTGACCAGCAACCACCAGAGCTGGGTCGATATCATGGTGCTGCAATACGTGCTCAACCGGCGCATTCGCCCGCTGAAGTTCTTCCTCAAGCAGGAGCTGATCTGGGTCCCGGTGATTGGTTTGGCGTGGTGGACACTGGGCTTCCCGTTCATGAAGCGCTACACCAAGGCGTACCTGGAAAAGCACCCGGAGAAGAAAGGCAAGGACCTGGAAACTACCCGCAAGACCTGCGCGAAGTTTCGCCATAACCCGGTGGGCATTTTCAACTTTGCCGAAGGCACGCGGTTTACCCCGGGCAAGCATGCACAGCAACAGTCACCGTTTCGCTACCTGCTCAAGCCCAAGGCCGGCGGCATTGCCTTTGTGCTGGATGCCATGGGTGAACAGCTGAAGTCGCTGGTGAACGTGACCATTCACTATCCTGGTGGGCGCCCCGGTTATTGGGATTTGCTGTGCGGGAATGTGAAGGACGTTGTCGTGCAGTTTGAAGAGGTGCAGATTCCGGCCGAGTTTATCGGCAAGAATTACGAGCAGGATGGGGAGTATCGGTTGGCGTTCCAGGGCTGGATCAACCGGTTGTGGGAAGAGAAGGATGTGCTGCTCGCCAAATTGCACACAGATTATCCCGCCAGTCGCTGATCAAAATGTGGGAGCGGGCTTGCTCGCGAATGCGGTGTGCCAGCCTATACATGTGGCGGCTGACACTCTGCTTTCGCGAGCAAGCCCGCTCCCCCATTTGACCGAGTTGTTTCCAAGGCCCCATAAAAAAAGCCCGCCAACATGGCGGGCTTTTTTGCGCGCGTGAAGCTTAGATCGCGCCGCGCTGGCGCAGCAGGTCCAGCACTTGCTTGACGCTGTCTTCCAGCGACAACGCCTGGGTGTCGATCACCAGGTCCGCATTCAACGGTACGTCATACGGGAACGACTCACCCGGGATGTTATCGCCGCCCGCCGCGTACAAACCTTGCGGATCACGCTCGGCACACACCAAAGGCGAAGCCTGCACGTACACGGTCAGCAAACGATCACCGCCGATCAGCGCCTTGGCCTGTTCACGCCCTTCAGCATCCGGGGCAACAAACGCCGCCAACGTCAGCAAGCCGGCTTCGTTGAACTGACGCGCCACGTGCGCGGCACGACGCCAGTTCTCGGTACGCCCGGCACGGTCCTGCGGCAAGCCCTTGTTCAGGTCGTGGCGCAGGTTCTGGCCGTCCAGCACAAACACCGCACGGCCCATGTCGAACAGTTTGCGTTCAACCGCGTAGGCCAGGGTGCTTTTGCCGGCGCCCGACAAGCCGCTGAACAACACGGTCGCCGGTTGCTGGCCGAAGCGCTGGGCGCGCTCTTCGGTGGCCACGTGAGCCAGTTTGCCGTGCTGCGCCGCGCTGCCATGGGTCACCGGCGGCGCGATGATCATGCCCGCAGCCACGGTGCCGTTGGTCAAACGGTCGATGACGATGAACGAGCCGGTGGTGCGGTTGCTCGCGTAACCGTCCAGGGCGATGACTGTGTCGAGGCTGACCTTGACCCGGCCAATCTCGTTCAACTGCAAGGCGCTCGCCGGGCCTTCTTCCAGGGTGTTCACATCCACGCGATGCACAATGCTGGTGATGGAACCCGGCACGTAGCTGGTGGCGCGCTTGATGTCGTATTTCTTGCCCGGCAGCATCGGTTCTTCAGCCATCCACACCAGCATGGCGTCGAAAGCGTCGGTCACTTGCGGCACGTTGTCGGCATGCACCAGCAGGTCGCCACGGGAGATGTCGATTTCGTCTTCCATGGTCAGGGTCACGGCCTGGCCGGGACCTGCGTTTTCCAGTTCACCTTCAAAGGTGACGATGGATTTGACGCGGCTGCTCTTGCCCGACGGCAGCACCACGACTTCGTCGCCCTTGTGCACGATGCCGCTGGCCAGGGTGCCGGCAAAACCACGGAAGTTCAGGTTCGGACGGTTGACGTACTGCACCGGGAAACGCAGGTCGGTGTAGTTGCGGTCATTGGCGATCTCGACGGTCTCGAGGATCTCCATCAGCGACTGCCCGGTGTACCAGGGCGAACGCTCGCTCTTGTTCACCACGTTGTCGCCCTTGAGCGCCGACATCGGCACGAAGGCCAGGGTGCTCGGCTTGAACGCGATACCGTCGGCAAACTTCAGGTAATCAGCCTTGATCGACTCGAATACGCTTTGGTCAAAGCCATTGATGTCCATCTTGTTGACGGCCACCACGATGTGCTTGATGCCCAGCAACGAGGCGATGAAGCTGTGGCGACGGGTCTGGGTCTGCACGCCGTAGCGGGCGTCGATCAGGATGATCGCCAGGTCACAGGTGGAGGCACCGGTGGCCATGTTGCGGGTGTACTGCTCATGGCCGGGGGTGTCGGCGATGATGAATTTGCGCTTGGCGGTGGAGAAGTAGCGGTAGGCAACGTCGATGGTGATGCCCTGCTCACGCTCGGCCTGCAGGCCGTCGACCAGCAACGCCAGGTCGATGTCGTCACCGGTGGTGCCGGATTTTTTCGAATCGCGGGTGATGGCTTCCAGGTGATCCTCGTAGATCATCTTGGAGTCGTGCAGCAGGCGCCCGATCAGGGTGCTCTTGCCGTCGTCGACGTTGCCACAGGTCAGGAAGCGCAACATTTCCTTGCGCTCGTGCTGGCCCAGGTAGGCGAGGATGTCCTCGCTGATCAAATCAGATTGATGCGACATGACAGCCCCTTAGAAATAGCCTTGACGTTTTTTATCTTCCATCGAGCCTGCACCATCGTGGTCGATGACACGGCCCTGGCGCTCGGAAGTTCGCGTCAGGAGCATTTCCTGAATGATGTCCGTCAGCGTCTCGGCTTCGGACTCCACCGCGCCCGTCAACGGGTAGCAGCCAAGGGTACGGAAACGTACTTTCTTTTTGACGATTCGGGCTTTGTCTTCGTCGGACAGGTGCTCGAGGATGCGGTCGTCGTCGATCATGATCAACGTGCCGTTCTTCTCGATCACTTCGCGTTCGGCGGCGAAGTACAGCGGGACGATCGGGATGCCTTCCAGGTAGATGTACTGCCAGATATCCAGCTCGGTCCAGTTGGACAGCGGGAACACACGGATCGACTCGCCTTTGTTGACGTTGCCGTTGTAGACGTTCCACAGCTCCGGGCGCTGGTTTTTCGGGTCCCAGCGGTGCTTGCTGTCGCGGAACGAGTACACGCGCTCTTTGGCACGGGATTTCTCTTCATCGCGACGGGCACCGCCGAATGCAGCATCGAAACCATACTTGTCGAGCGCCTGTTTCAGGCCCTCGGTCTTCATGATGTCGGTGTGCTTGGCGCTGCCGTGGGTGAACGGGTTGATGCCCTGCGCCACACCGTCCGGGTTGACGTGAGTGATCAACTCAAGACCAAGCTCTTCGACCATCTTGTCGCGGAACTTGTACATTTCCTGGAATTTCCAGCGGGTGTCGACGTGCATCACCGGAAACGGCAGCTTGCCCGGAAAAAAGGCCTTGCGTGCCAGGTGCAGCATCACGGCGGAGTCTTTACCGATCGAGTAGAGCATCACCGGGTTATCGAACTCGGCGGCGACCTCGCGGATGATGTGGATGCTTTCCGCCTCCAGCTGTTTCAGATGCGTCAGTTTGTCGACCATGGTTACTCACGGAAAAACGATCTTATGGACGGCCAGCGGGCCGTGTTCGAGCGGGGCATGCTAGCACAGCGCCTGATTCTATTGAGGGGGCTGGCTAGATCGAAACGGTATATCAATATACCGCTGGGTTTGGCCCGACTCGATCAAATGTGGGAGCGGGCTTGCTCGCGAATGCGGTGTGTCAGTCAATGCATATGGCGACTGATGCACCGCATTCGCGAGCAAGCCCGCTCCCACATGTGTCCGGTGGTGTTCGTTAGATCGGGTTTGGGCAATCGATGAAGAGGTGTTCGAGGGCGAAGCGTCGCGCCAGGTAATCACCCAACGCCTGTACACCATACCGCTCGGTGGCGTGGTGCCCGGCCGCGATAAAGCTGATGTCGTTTTCCCGGGCGCTGTGGAAGGTCTGCTCCGAGGCTTCGCCGCTCAGGTACAGGTCAACCCCGGCGAGCACCGCCTGGTCGATATAGCCCTGGCCACCACCGGTGCACCAGCCCACGCGGCGGATCATCTCGCTGCCTTCGATCAGCAGCGGCTCGCGGCCCATGGCTTCCTGCACGCGGCGGGCAAAATCACGGGGCGACGCCGGCTCGGCCAGGGAGCCCACCAGGCCGACGACCTTGAGGTTGTCCGGGTCCAGCGGGCCTTCGACGGTGATGTCCAGTTGCCGGGCCAGTTGCACGTTGTTGCCGACCTCAGGGTGCAGGTCCAGCGGCAAGTGATAGGCCAGCAGGCTGATGTCGTGCTTGAGCAGGGTTTTCAGGCGGCGCTGCTTCATGCCGGTGATGCACGGGCTTTCGCCTTTCCAGAAATAACCGTGGTGCACCAGCACCAGGTCGGCCTGGGCTTCGACCGCCGCGTCCAGCAATGCCTGGCTGGCGGTCACGCCGCTGACGATGCGCAGCACTTGCGGACGGCCCTCGACCTGCAGGCCGTTGGGGCAGTAATCGGCGATTTTGGCACTATTAAGGTAGCGGTCCGCTTCCTCGACTAAGGTGCTCAGGGCAACGGCCATAAAAGACTCCTAAATATCCCGTTCAGAGGCGCTCACGGCCTCGTATAATGCGCGACATTATGGGCGCTCTCCCGCCCCCTGCAACCTGTCAGGATTTTTCTTCATGCTCAAGGCACTGCGTTTTTTTGGATGGCCATTGTTGGCTGGCGTGCTGATCGCGATGCTGATTATTCAGCGTTATCCACAACTGGTCGGCCTGCCGACCCTTGATGTCAACCTGCAACAGGCACCGCAAACCAGCGCGGTGGTACAAGGCCCGGTGACTTACGCCGATGCAGTGGTGATCGCCGCCCCCGCCGTAGTCAACCTGTACACCACCAAGGTCATCAATAAACCGGCGCACCCGCTGTTTGAAGACCCACAGTTTCGTCGCTATTTCGGCGACAACTCGCCCAAGCAGCGGCGCATGGAATCCAGCCTCGGCTCCGGTGTGATCATGAGCCCGGAAGGCTACATCCTCACCAACAACCACGTGACCACCGGCGCCGACCAGATTGTGGTGGCCCTGCGTGATGGCCGGGAAACCCTGGCCCGCGTGGTCGGCAGCGACCCGGAAACCGACCTCGCGGTGCTGAAAATCGATTTGAAAGGCCTGCCCTCGATCACCATCGGGCGCTCCGAAGGGCTGCGCGTAGGTGACGTGGCGCTGGCCATCGGCAACCCGTTCGGCGTCGGCCAGACCGTGACCATGGGCATCATCAGCGCCACCGGGCGTAACCAGTTGGGCCTCAACAGCTATGAAGACTTCATCCAGACCGACGCGGCGATCAACCCGGGCAACTCCGGCGGCGCGCTGGTGGATGCCAACGGCAACCTGACCGGCATCAACACCGCGATCTTCTCCAAGTCCGGCGGCTCCCAGGGCATCGGTTTCGCGATTCCGGTGAAGCTGGCCACTGAAGTGATGAAGTCGATCATCGAGCATGGCCAGGTGATTCGTGGCTGGCTGGGGATTGAAGTCCAGCCGCTGACCAAGGAACTGGCCGAATCGTTTGGCCTGACCGGGCGCCCTGGCATCGTGGTCGCCGGGATCTTCCGCGACGGCCCGGCGCAGAAAGCCGGCCTGCAACTGGGGGATGTGATCCTCAGCATCGACGGCGAGCCGGCCGGGGATGGTCGCAAGTCGATGAACCAGGTGGCGCGGATCAAACCCACCGACAAGGTGGCGATCCAGGTGATGCGCAATGGCAAGGAAATCAAGCTGTCGGCGGAAATCGGCCTGCGTCCGCCGCCTGCACCGGTGAAAGAAGAGGAATAACGGCTTCGGGAGCCCGCTCGCGGGCTCCTGTTACCTAATATTTCAAAAGAAATTCATTCTCATTAGTCATGTTATATTGTTTCAATATCGCTATTGGAACGCTCTATCATGCCGTCTCGAAGATTTGCCCCACTGGCGGGAATCGCCCTGGGTTTGTTGGTAGACCCGGTCTACGCCGAAGACACTGCCACCTTAGAACTGGAGGCCACCCGCATCACCAGTGAGGCGTTTGAATCCGCCACCAGCCCCGTCAAAGGCTATCGCGCCACCCGCTCCGCCAGCGCCACCAAAACCGACACCGCCCTGCGAGACATCCCACAATCCATCAGCGTGATTCCCGCAACGGTGCTCACGGACCTGGGCAGTACCAACGTCGAGCGCGCCCTGGAATTTGCCGGCGGCGTATCCAGACAGAACAACTTCGGCGGCCTGACGCTCTACGAATACAGCGTTCGCGGCTTCACCACGTCAGAGTTTTACGTGGACGGTTTCAGCGCCAACCGCGGTTACCCGAGCACGCCGGACGCGGCGAATATCGAGCGCATCGAGGTGCTCAAGGGCCCCGCCGCCAGCCTGTATGGCCGTGGTGACCCAGGCGGCACGGTGAATATCGTCAGCAAAAAGCCGCAGCCCGAGGCCTTCACCACACTGCAGACCAGCGCCGGCAGTTGGGACCGCTACCGCACCGCGCTGGACGTGAACACGCCGCTGGACAGCGAGGGCAACGTGTTATCGCGGGTCAACCTGGCGGTGGAAGACAACCACAGCTTCCGCGACCACGTTGAAGCCAGGCGGGTCTTCGTCGCGCCCTCCATCAGTTGGCAACTGGACCCGGACACACACCTGCTGGTGGAAAGTGAATTCGTGCGTCACCGCTCCACTTTCGACCGCGGCATCGTCGCGCCCAACAACCGCTGGAGCGGCGTCTCCCGCTCGACCTTTCTCGGCGAGCCCGACGACGGCGATATCCGCAACCACAACAACCGCCTGCAAGCCAGCCTCGAGCATCACCTCAACGATGCCTGGCAACTGCGCCTGGCCAGCCATTACAAACAAGGCAGCCTGTGGGGCAACGCCTCGGAAAACCGCGCGCTGGATGCCGATGGCCACACCCTCAGCCGCCGCTACCGCGAGCGCTCCACCGGTTGGCATGACAGCATCACCCAGCTCGAACTGCGCGGTCGGTTCGACATCGGCAGTTGGCAGCACGAATTGCTGATCGGCACCGAGTACGAGGACTACCGCAAGAAAGAACGGGTGACCGCCATCGCCGGCGGCGATTACGCCATCGACATCTATGACCCGGTCTATGGCCAGCCCAAACCGAACGGCAAGCGCTCCGGCACTGACTTTTTCGAACAGGTGAAAAGCCAGGCGCTGAACCTGCAAGACCAGATCATCTTCACCGACCGCCTGCGCGGGATGATCGGCGCACGCTTCGAACACTTCGAGCAGCGCACCGACGACTTCAGCCGCAACCATGCCAAAAGCCGGCAGACCCACGACGCCCTGACCCAACGCGCCGGCTTGCTCTACCAACTGACGCCTGAAGTGGGCCTGTTCGCCAACGCCTCCACCTCGTTCAAACCCAACAATGGCCTGGACGCCGGCGGCAAATCCTTCAAGCCGGAAGAAGGCGTGGGGTATGAAATCGGGATCAAGAGCGAGCTGTTCGACGACCGCCTGAGCACCACCCTCGCCGCCTTCCATATCGAGAAAGAAAATGTCCTGGCCCTGGACCCGGCTACCGACACACAGCGCGCCATGGGCAAGGCCCGCAGCCAGGGTTTTGACCTGCAACTGACCGGCCAGGTGACTGACGCCGTACGGGTGATCGGCGCCTTTGCCTACATCGACGCCGAAGTGACCAAAGGCGACAAAGCCATCCCCACTGGCAGCCGGATTCTCGGCGTAGCCAAACGCAGCGCCAGCTTGCTCGGCGTGTATGAATTCCAGGACGGCCTGCTGCGCGGCTCCGACCTCGGTGCGGCCTTTACCTACGTCGGCGACCGCTCCGGCGAAGCCGGCAAGAGCTTTGAATTACCGGCCTACCACACCGTCGATTTGCTGGCCCATTACAAGGCCAGCGACAACGTCACCGTGGGCCTGAACCTCAACAACCTGTTCGATGAAAAGTACTACGAGCGCTCCTACAGCAATTACTGGGTCAATCCCGGCGAGCCGCGCAACTTCACCGTCAGCCTGACCCTCAACCTGTAAAAGGACGTCACCATGCAAGCCTTCAAATCCCTGGCCGTGCTCGGCCTGCTGTTTGCCACCCAAGTCTCGGCCCACGGACTGTGGACCGAACAACGGCGCGGCAATATCGAAGTGATCTACGGCCACGGCGCCGAAGACAACGCGTTCAAGGCGCAGAAAATCAGCGGCGCCTGGGCCTACGACGCCAGCGGCAAAATGATCCCGGTGACCGTGGAACGTCTGCCCGACCATGCGCGCCTGAAGCCGCTCAAATCGCCGGCTGTACTGGCGGTCGCCCTGGATAACGGGATGTGGTCACAGACGCCTGACAAGAAGTGGATCAACGAGGGCCGCAGCAAGGTGCCGGGGGCGATTGAGTCGACCCAGACCTTCAAGTACAGCCTGGCGATCTACCAGCCGGGGGCGAAGTTGCCGCAGCTGGATCAGATCAAGCTACTGATCTTGCCGGAAGTTGATCCGCTGACGGTCGGCCCGGGTAAATCACTGCCGGTACGGGTGCTGCTGGATGGCAAGCCGGCGGCTGGGGTCAAGCTGATCGGAGACTATCGCAACGCACCGAACACCCTGAGCACCGAGACCGATAAAGACGGTCGCGCCCAGGTGCTGGTGAGAAATGAAGGATTGAATGTGATTGCGGCGCAGGTGGAAATCCCGCTCAAAGACAATGCTGATGTCGCGACTCGCGGACTGTTCAGTTCCCTGACTTTCCTGGGCGAGCCGCATCACGAGTAACCCCGCAAATCCAAAGTGGGCACAGTCAATGTGGGAGCGGGCTTGCTCGCGAAAGCGGTGTTTCAGTCGCCATCTTCATTAACTGACCCACCGTCTTCGCGAGCAAGCCCGCTCCCACATTCAGTCCTCACTCGGCTTGATTACAGCGCAACCGGCGCTCTTTCCAGTTCCCTGAGCTTTCAGGGCGAGCCGCATCACGAGTAACCCCGCAAATCCAAAGTGGGCACAGTCAATGTGGGAGCGGGCTTGCTCGCGAAAG
>NZ_JBYSWF010000080.1:0-27412 GCF_058780865.1 Pseudomonas sp. GP01-A4 | reverse complement strand
GGATGAACGCGGCGCTCTCAGGTTTTTCGCGAGCAAGCCCGCTCCCACAGAAAAGCAGATCTGCTTTCGCTCTGGTCACCGAAAAAACGGATATGTACTCAATCCCGATAGACCCCACCAATCACCCAGTCAGCCCAAGCAATTGGACGCAACGCAAACATGCTTCTAACCTGACAGCCTGCGCCACCCAAGAAGCCCGCCCATGATCGTCCGTCCCAAACCCAACCTGCTCGGCATCCTGTTCTCCCTCAAGGGCTCGATCGCCAAACGCATTGCGCTGCGCAGCCTGCTGGTCACCCTCCTGGCCTCAGTCATCGTGCTGGTAGAAACCCTGCACCCGGCCTACTTTTCCAAGGTCAACGCCACACCCTTCACACTGCTGGGGCTGTCACTGTCCATCTTCATGAGCTTTCGCAACAACGCCTGCTACGACCGCTGGTGGGAAGGCCGCAAACAACTGGGCCAGATGATCATCGAGATCCGCTCACTGATCCGCGAAACCCAGGTCCTCAACCCTGCCGAACGCAAACACGTCCTGCGCAGCCTGTGCGGTTTCGCCCATGGCCTGATCGCCCGCCTGCGCCTGGAAGACGAAAGCCAGGCGATCAAACCGTGGGCCAACCCAGAACCCGGCCACCCGAACCTCCCCGACAGCATCCTGCAAGACCTCGGCGCCCGCTGCTCGAACCTCGCCGAACAGGGCCACATCAGCGACTGGCGCTACACCCAACTGGAAACCCGGCTGTACGGCCTGAGCCAGGTCCAGGCCTCCTGCGAGCGGATCAAACACACCCCGCTGCCCTTCCCCTACACCTTGCTGCTGCACCGCACCATCTACCTGTTCTGTATCCTGCTGCCCTTCGCCATGGCCGAGCCGCTGGGCTGGCTGACCCCAGTGTTCACCGCCATCGTCAGCTACACCTTCTTCGGCCTGGACGAAATCGGCGACGACCTCGAAGACCCGTTCGGCTTCGACGAAAACGACCTGCCCTGCAACGCCATCGTGCGCACCCTGGAGCGCGAGATTCTCGCCGCCCTCGGCGAAACCACGCTGCCGCCGGCCCTTGAGCCGATTGAGTTCGTGCTGACGTGATGCGGGTTTGACACTCGCGATAACCTGACCGAAGCTGATGGCCTTGCACTAGCTGCCCAGCTTTCGGACGCCTGCATGTCAAAGTCACGCCGTTACTCCATCGTCGGCCTGTGCGCCCTGTTGTTTATTGTGCTGATCACCTGGTATTTCACCCGCACCACGCCGGTGGTGGTGCCCCCGGCCATCGCCCATGGTTACGCCAAGGCCTTGAAACAGGCGCACAACGGTGAACCCGGCGCTGCCCGGGTGCTGTATCAACAGTTGAGCCGCCCGGACCTCTCCGATGTGCGCCGCGCCGCCCTGCATGCCGAACTGCCCAACTACCCCAGCCCCCAGGCCCTCAAGCTGGCGGACAAGGACCTGGCCAACGACGCGCCAATGGTGCGCGAGGCGGCGATTCACAGCATTGTCGGCCTGGTGCCCAGCGGCCAGCGCACGCTGTTGCTCGGGCCACTGCTGGATGACCCGGAGCAAAGCGTCAGGTTTGCCGCGGCCAATGCCTTGCTCGGGCTGTCCCCGGATACCCTGGGCCTGTACTTCGGCCCGTTGCAGCAAGTGCTCGACGAATACGTAAAGCTGCTCAAGGGCCAACCCGAAAGCCCCGAAGGCTGGATCCAGCTGGCACGCCTGTACATTCACAGCGCGCTGTTGCCCGACGCACAAAACGCCCTGGAGCAGGCGATGCGCCTGCAACCGGACAACCTGCAAGCCGTGGTCGCGCAAATTGAACTGCTGGACAAACAGGGCAAGGTCGACGAGTCCCGCCAACTCCTGGCCAAACAGTTGCAGGCCCACCCCGATTCGGCTTACCTGCAACATGCCCTGGGCATGTGGCTGCTGCACCATGGCGAGCGCGCCTTTGCCCTGCTCAGCCTGTCCCGGGCGGTGGAGCTCGAACCGAACAACCAGGATTACCGCTACGACCTGGCCACCACCCTGCACGCCCAGCAGGAGCTGGAGGCCGCCCAGCGCCAGCTGGAAGAAATCATCCAGCGCAACCCGGCCAATCGCAAAGCCAGGGTGCTGCTGGTCAATTACTGGAAGGAAACCGGCCAGTTGCAGAATGTGCAGGTGCTGCTGGCACAGCTTGAACAGCAGAATCCGGACGACCCGGCGCTGCAACAGGGCCTGTAAAAGCGGTATTTGATACAAAACGTTGAACCGCCACACGGCGCCAAGGTCAAGTAAATATGGCGCGCCCCAGACGGCGCTGCCGACTACTTATTTGTGACCCGAGGGCACTTCTTGTCTACATCCAAAGAGCTGTTCACAGCAAAGGCGGCCACCGGTATTGAAGGTCTGGACGACATTCTTGCCGGAGGGCTTTCCCGTAGCCATTTGTTCCTGCTGGAAGGTGAACCCGGCACCGGTAAAACCACCGTGGCCCTGCATTTCCTCCAGGCCGGCGCAAAAAACGGCGAACGATCGCTGTACATCACCCTGTCGGAAACCGAGCGCGAGTTGCGCCAGGGTGCCAAGTCCCATGGTTGGGACCTGGACGAACACATTCACATCTTTGAACTGACTCCCCCCGAAAGCCTGCTCAACGCCGAGCACCAGCAAAGCCTCCTGTATTCCTCGGACCTTGAGCTGGGCGAAGCCACCCGGCAGATTTTCGAAGTGGTGGAACGGGTCAAGCCTACCCGCGTCGTGATCGACAGCCTTTCGGAAATCCGCCTGCTGGCGCAAAGCTCCCTGCGCTATCGCCGGCAGATCCTGGCGATCAAGCACTACTTCGTGCGTTACGACGCCACCGTGCTGCTGCTGGACGACCTGACCACCGAGTCCCTCGACAAGACCGTACACAGCGTGGCCCACGGCGTGATTCGCCTGGAAGAACTGACCCCCAACTACGGTGCCGAGCGCCGCCGCGTGCGGATCGTGAAGTACCGTGGCCAGAAATACCGCGGCGGTTTTCACGACTTCACCATCATGGAAGACGGCGTACATGTGTTCCCGCGCCTGGTGGCAGCCGAGCACCGTGGCGGCTACAACCGCCAGACCCTCACCAGCGGCATCCGCGAGATGGACGCCCTGTTGGGCGGCGGGATCGAGACCGGTTCCAGCACCTTGATCCTGGGCCCGGCCGGTACCGGCAAATCGCTGATCTCGATGATCTTTGCCGCGGCGGCCGTCTCCCGGGGCGAAAAAGCCGCGCTGTTCATTTTTGACGAAGAGCTGGGCCTGCTGTTCGAGCGCATGAAGAACATGGGCATCGACCTGGAGGCCCTGCAAGCCACCGGCAACCTGCTGATCGAACAGGTAGACGCCGCCGAGTTGTCCCCCGGCGAGTTCTCCCATCGGGTGCGCCGCTGTGTGGACGAACGCGGGATCAAGACCGTGGTGATCGACAGCGTCAATGGCTATCAGGCCGCGATGCCGGAAGAGAACGCGTTGATCCTGCACATGCACGAACTGCTGCTGTACCTCAACCGCCGTGGCGCTGCGACCTTCATGACCGTCGCCCAGCACGGGCTGGTGGGGGACATGCAGGCACCGGTGGACATTACCTATCTGGCCGACACCGTGATCCTGCTGCGTTACTTCGAAGCGCTGGGCAAGGTGCGGCGTGCGATTTCGATCATCAAGAAACGCACCGGCAGCCACGAATCGACCATTCGCGAATACCGCATCGGCAGTCGTGGCATGACCATCGGCGAACCGCTTGATGCGTTCCAGGGTGTATTGCGCGGCGTACCGACCTACATGGGCACCGACAACCCGCTGCTCAAGGATGAAAGTTCATGAGTGGCCTGCCGGCCATTTTCGAACGGGCGATCATTCTGGCGCCCCTGGGTCGCGACAGCTCCCTGGCGTTGATGATGCTCAATGAGGCTGGTTTCAACGGCATCATCGCCAGCCATTTGCAGATGCTCTGCGAGGAGCTGGAGCACGGTGCCGGCTTGCTGGTCATTGCTGCCGAAGCCCTGCGCGGTATCGACCTGGAACCGCTGCTCACGCACCTGCATCAACAACCGGCGTGGTCAGACCTGCCGATTGTGCTGATGACGCACCACGGCGGCAGCGAACAGAATGGCTCGTCGCACCTGAGCACCTTGCTGGGCAACGTGACGTTCCTGGAGCGCCCGTTCCACCCGATCACCCTGATCAGCCTCGTGACCACGGCGCTGCGCGGACGTCGTCGGCAATACGAGGCCCGCGACCGGCTGATCGACCTGAGCCAGAGCGAGCAGCGCCTGCAAAGCACCCTGGAAACCCTTGAGCAACAGGTGGAAGAACGCACGGCGCAGCTGCGCAATAACGAAGAAGCGTTGCGCCAGTCACAGAAAATGGAAGCCGTCGGCCAATTGACCGGCGGCATCGCCCATGACTTCAACAACATGCTGACCGGCATCATCGGCAGCCTGGAACTGCTGCGCAGGCGCGTGGCTCGGGGCCGCACCGAAGACCTCGACAGCCTGATCGACCTGGGTGTCACTTCAGCCAACCGCGCGGCCGCCCTGACCCACCGCTTGCTGGCGTTTTCCCGTCGCCAGTCGCTGGATTCAAAACCGGTACAGATCAATCAATTGGTGAGTTCGATGGGTGAGCTGCTGCAACGCAGCCTGAATGAAAGCATTGCCCTGGATATCCGCCTGACCGAGCAACTCTGGACCGCCGAAGCCGACCCCAACCAGCTGGAAAGCGCCCTGCTCAACCTCGCCATCAATGCCCGGGATGCGATGCCCAACGGCGGCAAACTGGTGGTGGAAACCACCAACCGCCACTTGGACAGTGTGTTTACCGCAGCCTACGGCACCCTCACCCCTGGCGACTATGTGGAACTGAGCGTCAGCGACACCGGCTGCGGCATGCCCGAGAGCGTGATCAGCCGTGCATTTGACCCGTTCTTCACCACCAAACCCATCGGCCAGGGCACCGGGCTGGGGTTGTCGATGATCTACGGGTTTGCGCGCCAATCCCACGGGCATGTGTCGATCCACAGTGTGGTGGGCCAAGGCACCACTGTCAGCCTGTTCCTGCCGAGGTATGTCGGCGAGGTCATTGCAGATGAACCTCTCAACCCGGCATTGCTGCCGTTCGCCAATGCCGGCGAGACCGTGCTGATCGTCGAGGACGACCCGGCCGTGCGGGTGCTGGTCAGCGCCGTGCTGAGTGAACTGGGCTATGCCTTCGTCGAAGCCGGTGATGCCGACAGTGCCATGCCGATCATCGAGTCCAGCCAGCGCATTGACCTGCTGATCAGCGACGTTGGCCTGCCCGGCATGAACGGCCGGCAACTAGCGGAGATCGGCCGGCAGGTGCGGCCCGAGTTGAAGGTGTTGTTTATTACCGGCTATGCAGAGCATGCGGCTGTACGGGGTGGTTTTCTGGACCCGGGCATGCAGATGATCACCAAGCCGTTCACCTTTGATCTGTTGACGGCAAAGGTGAGGGAGATGATCAAGGCTTGAAGAGGGAGTGTGCTCCCTCTTCTCAAGACGTTAAGCCAACAGCCGCTGGATATGTTCCTGCAACGTATCCAGGTCAAACGGTTTGGCCAGGATCGGCGCATTGCGCGTGATCGGGCTGTTGCAGTCGAGAATCTCCTGCGGGTAACCGCTGATGAAGATCACTTTCAATTCCGGTCGCAGCTTGATCGCAGGCTCGGCGATCTGCACCCCGGAAATGCCGCCAGGCAGGCGGTAGTCGGTCACCATCAGGTCCAGGTGCGGCTTGGTGGCCAGGATTTCAAACGCCTGCTCACCGTCAATCGCCTTCAACACCCGATACCCCAGGCCCGCCAGGTACTCGCCCAACACAAACATAATCGATTCGTCATCTTCGACGATCAGTACAACATCTTGTGCATCTTCACTCATGGGAAGCCTTTGTCCGGTCAATTGCTGCTGATACGACCATGGGGTCACGCAGAGGTTGCGTCGGATTTGCGATTGATTTCATGCCCCGGCCTCCAGGGGCAGGCAGACGCGGAACAACGCGCCCTCGCCTATCCGGCTTTCCACTTCAATGGTCCCGCCGTGGGCCGCGATAATCTGCTCGGAGATAAACAACCCCAGGCCCAGACCCGCCACGGCATGGTTGGCCGACACGCGCTCGAACTGTTGGAAAATACGCTTCTGGTTGTCTTCGCTGATGCCGATCCCGTGGTCACGCACTTCTACCCGTGCTTCGCCATGCTCGGCGTACACCCGCACTTCCACCGGGCTCTTGGCCCCGTAGCGCAAGGCGTTGGTCAACAGGTTGGACACCACCTGTTCGATACGGAATTCATCCCAGTTGCCTACCACCGGCCCTTCCTGGACCCAGGCCACCGAAGACTCCGCCGCCGCCACCTGCGGCGCAAAATTTTCCAGCAGGTTGTGCACCAGTTGCGTGAGGTCAAAGCGACCGGGGCGGATCGACAGCTTGCCCGTGCGAATGCGCGACACGTCGAGCATGTCTTCGATCAGGCGAATCAGGCTCTGGATCTGCCGCTCATCGCGGTCGACCATGGCGTGCATCTTGTCCAGGGTAAACGCCGCGGCGTTGTCCCGGGCAAGGTGCATCTTGCGCAGCTGGGTTTCCAGGATCAGCCCGTTGAGGGGCGTGCGCACTTCGTGGGCGACGATCGACATGAAGTCATCGCGCATGCGCACGGCCTGCTCCAGTTCGGCCTGGGTGGCCTGCAAGCGCGTGAGCAAGGTTTCCTGCTCGCGCCGGCTTTGCTCCAGGGCTTCAACCTGCTGCTTCATCGCCTTGCTCTGGCGGTACAGGTCAACGAATACGTTGACCTTGCTCTTGACCGCGTGGATATCCAGCGGCTTGTGCAGGAAATCCACGGCGCCGCTTTCGTAGCCCTTGAACGCATAGTTGAGCTCACGGCCGGCAGCGCTGACAAACACGATGGGAATGTTCTTGGTCTTTTCGGTGCCGCGCATCAGCTCGGCCAGCTCGAAGCCGTTCATGCCCGGCATCTGCACGTCGAGAATGGCCATGGCGAACTCGTGCTCCAGGAGCAGCGACAAGGCCTCGTCGGCGCTCAATGCCTTATAGACCTGGCGGTCCTCGCGCTTGATCAGCGCTTCAAGGGCCAGCAGGTTTTCCGGCAGATCGTCGACGATCAGCAGTTTGGCCTGGACAGTACTTAACATGGGGAGGATTCCAGGGAAGCCAGCAAGGTGCCGATGCGGCTCAAGGTGAGGATATGGTCAGGTTCATGCAGCGCCAGGGCGGCCCGGGGCATCACGGCGACGCGCGCCTCCAAAGGGTCCTGCACCACCGTGGTACCGCCGCTCTGCTTGACGTGGGCCAGGCCCCGGGCGCCGTCCTGGTTGGCCCCCGTCAGCAAAATCGCCAGCAAGCCCTTGCCGTAGACATCGGCGGCTGAATCAAACAGGTAGTCGATTGCCGGGCGGGAATGGTGCACGCGGTCCTCCTGGCTCAGTGACAGGCTGCGGTCGTGCTCCACCGACAGGTGATAACCGGGGCCGGCAAAATACAGGGTACCGGGCTGGATCACTTCCTTGTCCCGCGCTTCCACCACCTTCATCGATACGCGACGGTCAAACACTTCCGCCAACTGGCTGCGGCGCTCGTCGGGCAAATGCAGCACGGTAATGATCGGCAGGCCGAAGCTCGCCGGCAGCTCGCCAAAAATGCTCAGCAATGCCTCGACACCGCCTGCGGAAGCGCCGATCACAATGGCCTCGATCCCGGATACCGGGCTGGCAGTAGCTTCATTCATAATTTTCGGTAGATCCGTTCTTGCTTGACCAGGGGTTCGAACTGTTTGCTGTAGGCGGAAAAATCCAGGGTTTCCTTGCTGCCCAGCACCAGGAAGCCGCGGTGACACAGCGACTCATGGAACAGTCCAAACGCCCGATCCTGCAACTTTTTATTGAAGTAAATCAATACGTTGCGACAGGAAATTAATTGAGTTTCGGAAAACACGCTATCGGTCGCCAGGCTGTGATCGGCAAACGTCACGTTCTCCCGCAGGGTCTTGTCGAAGATCGCATGATCGTAAGCCGCCGTGTAGTAATCGGCAAACGAACGCTGGCCACCGGCCTGTTGGTAGTTGTGGGTATAGGCGCGGATGTTCTCGAGGGAAAAGATCCCCTGCTTGGCTTTTTCCAGGGACCGGGGGTTGATGTCGGTGGCGTAGATGATGGTGCGTTCCAGCAGGCCTTCCTCACGCAACAGGATGGCCATGGAATACACCTCCTCCCCGGTACTGCAGCCGGCGATCCAGATCTTGATCGACGGGTAGGTCTTGAGCAGCGGCACCACTTCCTTGCGAATCGCCAGGAAGTGCGAGGGGTCGCGAAACATTTCGCTGACCGGAATCGTCAGGAACTGCAGCAACTGCATGAACGCCGTCGGGTCATGCAGCACCCGTTCCTGCAAGGCCGAGATGGTGGCGCAGTCGAACTGACGCAACGCATGGGCCACGCGGCGCTTGACCGAAGCGCCGGAGTAGTCGCGAAAGTCGTAGCTGTACTTGAGGTAAATCGCCTCAATCAACAAGCGCAGTTCGATGTCAGTGCTTCGTTCCAATTAAATCCGTTCCATCTTGGGTAGCCACACGCGAATCAATGAAAACAACCGGTCCAGGTCGATGGGCTTGGCCAGGTAATCGTTGGAGCCTGCCGCCAGGCAGCGCTCCTGATCGTCCTTCATGGCCTTGGCCGTCACCGCGATGATCGGCAGCTTGCGCCAGCGCGGGTCCTGGCGGATCAAGGCGGTGGCCTCGTACCCGTCCATCTCCGGCATCATCACGTCCATCAGTACCAGGTCGATGTCATCGACTTCATTGAGTTTCTCGATCGCCTCGCGGCCATTACGGCCGATCACGACAATCGCGCCCTTGTGCTCCAGAGCACTGGTCAGGGCGAAGATATTGCGTACATCGTCATCCACCAGCAGGATCTTGCGGCCCTCGAACACCTTGTCGCGGCTGCGGGCAGTCCTGAGCATTGTCTGGCGTTCATGGGACAACTGCGATTCGACTTTGTGCAGAAAGAGTGTCACCTCGTCCAGCAGGCGCTCGGGGGAACGCGCGCCCTTGATGATGATCGAGCGCGAATACTTGCGCAGTTCGGCCTCTTCATCGCGGGTCAGGTTGCGCCCGGTGTAGACGATCACCGGCGGGAACGAGCAGATGTCCTCGATGGACATGCGCTTGAGCAGCTCGTTGCCGAGCATGTCCGGCAGCTTGAGGTCGATGATCATGCAGTCGTAGATGTGGGTGCGCAGCAGGTCCAGGGCCTCCTGGGCGAAGCCTACGGCGGTGATCTCGATATCATCGTCGCCGATCAGGCGGGCAATGCTGTCTCGCTGAAGGTCATCGTCTTCCACCAGCAGCACACGCTTGACCTTCTGCGTCAGCTTGGCTTCCAGGCGGGCGAACACATCCTTGAGCTCTTCGCGGGTGGTCGGCTTGACTGCATAGCCCACGGCGCCCATGTGCATGGCGGCTTCGACGCGGTCCTCCACGGAAATCACGTGCACCGGGATATGGCGGGTCCCGGCATGTTCCTTGAGACGTTGCAGCACGGTCAGGCCGGAATGGTCCGGCAGGCGCATGTCCAGCAGGATCGCGTCGGGAATGTACTGTTCCGCCAGGGCGTAGCCTTCGTCTGCGCCATGGGCCACCAGGCAGTGGTAACCCAGTTCATGGGCGAGGTCGAAGAGGATGCGGGCAAAGTTGGGCTCATCTTCCACCACCAGGATGCAACGCGTGGCGAACGGAGCCTTGTCGCGGTCATCGATAAAGCGCGGTATCTGCGCTTCGTGGGCGATCGGCATCGGCGACACCTTGATCGGCGCCGGTGCAGGCACAGGGACTACCGCGCGCGGCTGTTCCAGCGCCGGGGTGTCTTCGTCACGCTCTACATAGTGCTCGGGCACCACCAGGGTAAAGATACTGCCCTGGCCAGGTTCGCTGGTGACGCTGATATAGCCGCCCAGCAGGTTCGCCAGGTCCCGGGAAATCGACAGGCCCAGGCCGGTGCCGCCGTAACGACGGTTGGTGGTGCCATCGGCCTGGCGGAACGCCTCGAAGATGCTTTCCTGCTGGTCCGGGGCGATGCCAATCCCCGAGTCGCGTACGGTAAAGGCGATGCCCTCCCCCGGTGCCCGGGATACCGACAGGCTGACCTCACCTTTCTCGGTGAACTTGATGGCGTTGGACAGCAGGTTCTTCAGAATCTGCTCCAGGCGCTGGCGGTCGGTGAACAGCATGTGTGGCGAGCCTTCCTGCACCTCCACCTGGAACCCGAGCTTGCGGTCGGCCGCCAGCGGCTCGAACATGCCGCGCAGCCCATCCACCAGGCGCGCAACGCTGGTGTTCTCCGGGCGCATTTCCAGCTTGCCGGCTTCGACCTTGGAGATATCGAGGATGTCATTGATCAGGTTGAGCAAGTCGTTGCCGGCCGAGTAGATCGACTCGGCGAACTTGACCTGTTCGGCGCTGAGGTTTTCCTGGGGGTTCTCCGCCAGCAACTTGGCCAGGATCAACGAGCTGTTCAGCGGCGTGCGCAGCTCGTGGGACATGTTGGCGAGGAATTCGGACTTGTACTTGCTGGAGCGCTGCAACTCGTCGGCGCGCTCTTCCAGCTCGATCTGTACGCGGTTGAGCTGGACGTTCTTCTGGTCCATGGCATCGCGCTGCTCGGCCAGGGTCTGGGTCTGTTCGGCCAATTGTTCGTTGGTCTGTTCCAGCTCCGCCTGTTGGGTTTCCAGGTGGGCCTGGGACTCCTTGAGGATGCGCGACTGTTCTTCCAGCTCTTCGTTGGCCGTCTTGAGCTCTTCCTGCTGCACTTGCAGCTCTTCATTGAGCTGCTGGGTTTCGGCCAGCACTTCTTGCAGGCGCTGGCGATAACGCGCGGCTTCGATGGAGGTGCCGATGTTGTCGGCAATCAACTCCAGCAGTTCGACATCACGGTCATCGAGTGCACGCAGGAAACCCAGTTCGATCACCCCGTTGACCCGGCCATCATCGCTGGTCGGTACCACCAGCACGCTGCGGGTCGCACCTTCGCCGAGGCCGGAACTGACCTTGAAGTAATCCACCGGCACATCGTCCAGGCGAATCAGGCGGTCCTGCCGGGCCGATTGGCCGACGATGCCTTCGTCGTTGTAGATCGACTGTTCCTGCTGCTCCTGCTCGCGGGAGAAGCCATAGGTAGCCACGCGTGTGAGGCCGCCGTGCTCTTCACGCACGTACAACGCCGCCACCGCCGAGCCCATGTACTGGGCAAAGAACTGCAAAATGTTGCGCCCCAGCAGGTTCAGCGTCAGTTGGCCAAGGACCTGCTCGGCCAGCTCGGTCTGGCCGTTGCGCAACCAGGCTTGCTGCTCGAGGCGCTTGGCGATCCTCTGCTGCGACATCAGGTTTTCGCTGTAACTATTTGAAAGTTCTAGAAGATTCTTTCGGCCGACATACGCCAGGAAGCCACTCAGGCCGAGCACAAACACCAGGTACAAGGTGACGCTGATGATCGTGGTGCGGGTAACGTCTTCATTGCGGGTGATGCGGAACTGTTGCTCCATCGCCACCGCCCGGTCGTACTCCTTGCGGATCTCGTCCGTCAGGCTCTTGCCACGCCCGGCTTTCACGGCGGTGCGGTAATCGCCGTTTTGCCGCTGCATGTCAATCATCGACTGGGCGTAGGTGTTCCACGCCTGTTGCAACGACTCCAGACGCTTGAGCCGGTCCACCTGCTCCGGATTGTCCGCCACCAGTGCCTGCAAGTTGCGCAAGTCGGAAATGATCCGCGGCTTGGCCACTTCGTACGGGTCGAGGAAATGCTCGTCACCGGTAATCAGGAAGCCGCGCATGCCGGTTTCCAGGTCCACGGTCAGTTTCGAGGTTTCGTTGAGATTGTTGATTACCCGGTCGGTGTGTTCGACCCACTGGATCACCGACAACAGGTAGGTGATCAGAACGACGAAAAACACCGCGCTGAGCACGCCAACGCCCAACGGCAGTGCCACGTTGCGGCCCAGCAATTTACGGAAGCTTTTCTCATCGACAGACGACGCGGGAGTCATGGGCATGCCTTGGCCAATACGGAAAAACGAGGAGTTTGCCCCAAAGTTGCGCCTGAGCGCTATTTTTCTGCTACCCGTAGCGACATGGATTACATAACCCATTGATAAATAGACGAATGGATGTGTTTTTAACACTCGGCAATTGACTTTCCTTCTTACATGGGAACCGAAGTGAGCCTGGAACGTTGTGTGTGGGCCGCCCCACCCAAAGGGGTGCCGTGGGGAACAGGGAACCTCCCCGGAAAAGGCGCGTATCTCCTAATAAAACAGGTACCCACCGATGCAAAATGTCAGCAACCTCTCCGTGCAACAGCCTGCGCCCCAATTCTTTTCCTCCCCTGCTTCCGGGGCATCGTCCCTGAGCCCCCTGCCAGCCACGCCCCCTGCCGTTGCAGCAGCGCCAGCATCAGCCGCCAGCCGCTCCGATGTGCTGAAACAGCCCATGGCCGATCGGCAGAACTGGCAGAACCTGCTGGACGCCATCAACCTCGCAGCCCCGGCCCTGCAAGACTACGACACCGCCCCCTATGTACAGTCCGTCCTGAAGCTCACACAAATGGCCATTCATCCGGACTCGTCCCATCACAACACCCTGGACATGGGGACCAGGGTCAACCAAAGCCTGGAGGCATTCCTGAATGCCAACGGGGTGCCTCTGCCAACCTCCAAGGCCGAGTTGCTCAAGCTGAAACTGGAAGCGATCGTCAGGATCGCCGCCCACCCTTTCGGTGACCTGGGCGGTGCCTTGTCCTGGCCTGCACCGCTGGACCAGAACCAGCAAACTCAGTTGCGCCTGCTTGCGATGAACCACGCCCACCACCTCGGCGATCAGCCGCAAGTCACGCAGACAAAGAGCGTCCTGGACTTTCTCGCGTACCAGAATCCCATTCCTGTGGCCGCCTTGAACGACCCGGCGAAGATCCTCGAGTTTCTTTTAAGCTCGCCCGAAGGCCAACTGATGGGCCAGGCCCTGCAGCGCGGGCTCAATGGTATCGAGACCAAGAACAGCCATTACGACTACCTGCTGGCCGCCATCAGTGCACAGATGGATCCCGAGTCAGTCCAGGCGCCTCAACGGAACAAACTGGCCGGTTTCGACGTGGCCAGTGAAGAACATTGGGGCAAGCCGGCCTCTGCCATCGTCAACGGGCTGAGCGCACACCTGTCGAGCGAGGGCAGAACGAGCCCCGAGATGGCCCAGGCGGGTGCTTACGTATTGCTGGCAAGAACAGCCCCGGAGTTCCTGATCAAAGACATCCCGGCCAGCGTGACCTATGGCAGCCCGGCCTGGGTCAACCTGGCGGTTGCGGCGGCGTCGATTGAAGCGCAGTCGCCGGGCTCGGTACCGAACATGACTTTCGCCCAAGTGATGCTCAAGGCCGAAAGCGCTGCACTCGCCGAGCCCGCCGTGACCCAAAGCGCACAGAGGGCAGCGCTGATTGATTGGGCCGTGGCCAACGGCGTTATCAGCAAACAACCCAACGATGCCTACAGCCCCGACCAGCTGGAAGCGATACGCGTCGAGTTCACTCAGCAGGTGGATGAACGCATGAAGGCCTCCACCCTGCTGGAGACCGATATCCCGAGCCGCAAGGCCATTGCACTGGCCCAGCTCAAGGAGCGATTTGGCGAAGATGTGCCGTTTGAAAAAAAGGCCCTGACGGTGAAGGACACCCGCCAACAACAGTTTGGCGTACCGCTTTACGACCCAAACCGCGCACCTGCGGGCCTGCATTCGTTGCTGGACATCGCCATGAGTGGCTTGGGCGATTACACC
Source organism: Pseudomonas sp. GP01-A4 (assembly GCF_058780865.1). Taxonomy (NCBI): domain Bacteria; kingdom Pseudomonadati; phylum Pseudomonadota; class Gammaproteobacteria; order Pseudomonadales; family Pseudomonadaceae; genus Pseudomonas; species Pseudomonas sp. GP01-A4. The sequence goes on along the minus strand of NZ_JBYSWF010000080.1, from coordinate 13,544 downwards.
TGGGAATCCAAGGATCCAGACATCACCCAGGCACTGGAAGGCCAGTCGCTCAAGTTCGACGTAAACGCGACATTTCAAAAGCAGTTTGAAGCGTCGATCAAGTCGCTGAATGACGGGGTTGCCACCACCGTAAAGCACCTGATCGCCAGCCTGCCGCTGGAAGATCGAAAAAACATCGAGCAGGGCAACCTCACTTTTTACCAGCCCTCTGTTTATCAATTGGGCCCAAACCTGGTCACCTCGCTTTTCAAACCGATTAAAAATGAGCTGCTGATACAGGCAGAGGGTGGCACGGAACCTGTTACCTATAGGCTGGACATAAAAAACGGCAGCATCAAAAAAGTGACGCCCCAGGATTTCTCTGCGAGTACCTGGGAACTGGCGATCGAGGAAAACAGAATAAAAAAATTCGACGCTTCAGAGGCCAGTGAGCCCGAGCGCTCAGCCAGTACAGACACGAACCCACTGCCTCCCAACAGCTTTGCCACCGCCCGTACCCAGTACATCGCGGATGCATTTGTCGAAAACCTCGACCTGGGCAACGAGGATGTCGTCAAGCAAGCCAAAGGCGCCACGACCTACGACAAGCAAATGGAAACCGAGTTGAAGGTGACCCATTTCTTCCTCGACCTCATTCCCTTCAAGTCAGCGATTGCCAACTTTACCAAGGGTAATTACCTGGAGGGGGCGATTGACCTCCAGCTGGACCTGCTGGGCTTTGTCAGCCTGGGTTCGTCCAAAGCGGCACAGGCGGGCACAAAAGCCCTCAGTGCAGGCGCCAAGGCGCTGTATGTTGCCAAAAAGATCGGTGTCGCCACCATCGGCGCCTTGAACCCGGTGGGCGGCTTGGGCGATTTGCTTCTGGGAGGCGCAGGACTGATTAACCGGGGCGGCAAGTTTGTAGTCGAAAAAAGCATTAACGGGCTAAACAAACTCAAGGGGGCAGCCGGCAGCCATGACCTGTTGAAAGCCGCCGGCAAGGAACATGGCGTCGCGGCAATCGGCACCATTAAGCTGGCGGATCAAACCGTCGAAGCCTCCGCTGTATTGAACAAGGGCGAATGGTACGCGTACGACGCCCTCAAGAAACAACCCTATGGCCCACCGTTGAAGGGGTTCACGCCACAGACCGTGTCGATCCAGGACAACGTTGAAAGCTTCTGGGAGTACTTTGTCGGAGGGCCGGCCACCAAGGCGCAAAACACACCCTCCAAGCAATTATCCAACTCATTCAAGGCTACGCAGGAACACGCCAGAACAACGAGCCACGATGCGTATATGCGTGGCTATAACAACGGGGTAGTGGATGACATCCCGGGCTACTCGGGCTCCATGGATATCGCAGAGCTCATGGAACTGGCACTTAAGCCGAATCGAAGCCCCGAAGAAATCGGCGCCCTGGCACAGTCAATAGGCAAAAAGCGATCAGAAGTCGGCCTTAAAAACTATGAGTTCTACAAAGCCGAAATTGAGCGCATCCCCGGCATCAAGCTCAGGGGCATGCCCCAGAATTTCTATTTGAGCCATGTGGACACGGTGACCGGAGGCGAATGTGGCGTGTTAGCCAACGCAATGGCCTACGCCGTGTCCGTTGGAAAACAGGACGAGTACATCGACAAGCTTTTCATTGCGGCGGCGACCAAGGAAACCAACCCAAAATCGGCGAGGTTCATCAAGGACATGAGCGAAGCCCAGGATCACTTCAGAAAGCGACCGCACTCGGCCGAAGTCGTCACGCAAAAGTCCTATCAGGCCATCATCGATGACCTGGCCAACGCGACGACGTCCAAGACACTCATCATCGCCACGCCCGTCCACGCGATGACAGCGGGAGTGATCGTGGAAGGCGGCACGCGAAAATGGTTCTATTTCGACCCCAATTTCGGATTGGTCAATTTTCCGACCGAGGACGCCATGAAGAAAGGAATGAAGGAATCGCTGGCCAACAGTAAGGCGCAGCTTATCCCGGGAGCGTTTGGGACGCCGACAAACCCGGAATATACGGTCAGCACATTCAAGGATAGCGAGAACCAGAGCCGGGTGCATGGGTTGGTGTACGGATCCCTTTAACCGATAAAACCGGCAGCTTGAGACCATGCCAGGGGCTTGCTGGTTGTTCCAGCAAGCCCCTGGCAAGTGAGTGGCGGTGGTACGCGACATTTGTAGCCGTTACCGGCACAATGTTTTGCTTATCTGGGGAACTTGCCGGGACCGACAATACTCAGGATGAAAACGGTCTTCCCATCGCCCAAGACCTGCCCCTCCACTGTTCGGGAACCTCCACTATGTCAGCCGCCCCCTCCACCATCCTTGTAGTCGAAGACGACGCCATCGTGCGCATGTTGATCGTCGATGTCCTCGAAGAGCTGGAGTACCAAGTGCTTGAAGCGGCCGATGCCGAAGAAGCCTTGAAAATTGTTCAAGACACCGACCAGACCATCGACCTGATGATGACCGACGTCGGCCTGCCGGACATGGACGGCAAGCAACTGGCCCTCAAGGCCCGTGAAATACGCCCCGCCCTGCCCATCCTGTTCGCCAGCGGTTATGCCGAAAATATCGATTCGCCAGCCGACATGCAGGTGATCGGCAAGCCGTTCTCGATTGATCAGTTGCGTGACAAGGTTAAGTCCATACTGCCTTGACTGCCCCCCGATGCCGCCTTTCACAGGCGGCACTTGATCTCGTTGATGTCAACTGATCGATAGATCTTTGCGTTGAACCTCACGTGCCAAAAGACTTCCCGAGCAACTGAGTGCAAACTCTGCCTGACACGCAAAGGTTCAGCTAGTTGCGACTGTACGCGCCCACCGGAGCCTGCTTTTATAACAGCTGAAAACTCGACGACATCCGACTGACTCAGTAAGGACGCAACAACATGATTCGAACACCGACGCGCCTGCTGCTGGCGAGCCTCTCGATTTTCATGAGTACCGGCGCCTGGGCCGATTTCACCGCCACGCCGAGTGAAGCCCGGGCCATCGCCAAGGAAGCCTATCTTTATGGCTTCCCGGTGGTGGAGATGTACAAGACTCTCTACACCCAGGCTGTCGACAAGACCGGGGCGAACTTCAAGGCGCCGTTCAACCACATCGGGAACACCGCGCAGGCGATAACCCCTAAAGATACAGCGATCCCCACCCCCAACCCGGACACGCCCAACTCCTTTGTCTGGCTCGATCTGCGGGCCGAGCCCGTGGTGTTGACCCTGCCCAGGATCGAAGACAACCGCTACTACGCCGTGCAGTTGGTCGACCTCTATACGCAGAACTTCGGCTATCTGGGTACCCGCAGCACCGGTAACAACGGTGGCCACTACATGATTGCCGGCCCGGGCTGGAAAGGCCAGCAGCCAACCGATATCGACCGCGTCGTGTACAGCGAAAGCAACATCGCCTACGCCCTGTACCGCACTCAATTGTTCGATGAAAAGGACTTGGGCAAAGTCAGACAGATCCAGGGCGGCTATAAGGTCCAGACCCTGAGCAGCTACGTGAAGCAGCCCAAACCCATCAAGCCGCCGAAAATTGCCTGGCCCAAGCCTACGCCGAACATGAGCGACAGCGTGCATCTGTTCCGCTATCTGAACTTCATGCTGGCCTACGCAGCACCGCAGGACAGTGAGAAAGACGTGCTCGCGCGTTTTGCCAGGATCGGCGTCGAGGCGGGTAAACCGTTCGACCTCAAGGCCCTGACGGTTGAGCAACGCAAAGCGCTGGATGACGGCATCGCCGACGGCAAAGCCGAGTATGCAGCCTTCAAAAAAGACAAGATCGATACCCATCAAGTATCCAGTGCAGACCTGTTCGGCAATCGCGACCACCTTCAAAACAACTACCTGTACCGCTACGCTGGCGCCAACCTGCACCTGTTTGGCAACTCCGGCGATGAAACGGCCTACCTGCGCTACTCCGTGGACAGCGAGGGCAAACCCGCCAACGGCGCACGCCACAGCTACACCCTGCACTTCGCCAAGGACCAGTTGCCACCGACCGACGCATTCTGGTCACTGACCATGTACAACGCCAAGACCAATCTGCTGACCCCCAACCTGAAGAAGCGCTACGTGCTCACGTCGGGGATGTTGCCCAACTTCAAGCTCGACGCCGATGGCGGCCTGACGCTGTTGGTCGCGCACCACGAGCCACCGAAGGCGGAACAAAGCAACTGGCTGCCAGCACCACCCGGCCCGTTCTATGCCCTATTGCGCATTTACCTGCCCAAGCCTGAAGTGGGTAACGGGCAATGGAAGCAGCCACCGCTCACACCGATCAAATAGCACCCGCTCAAGTCGCGCACCGTTTGAGGCTTAGCCCTTTTTAAGCTTCAAAAACGATTGATGCAGGTCCGACGCCCAGCCGTCGATGACGCTTTTCACGTCATCGGCTTTCATCACCTGGGAGTCGTTTGCCAACGGTTTACCGGTGCCTTTGCGCACGACTTGGGCGACCACCTTGCCACTGGCACCGTCGAGGAATTGGGCTTCGGTGCCCAAGGTGGTTTCCTGGTCACGAATCCCGGCGCCCGTGCTGACCGTGGCGACCACCAGGGCGACAGGAATGTACTCATAGGGCTTGAGACTTTCGGTCTTGCTGCTGACGGCAGTGATCGCCGCACGCACCACAATCACGCCCGGGCCTGGTCCGTCGGCCAGAGGCAAGGACTTTTCCAGTTCGCGCTTGAGCGCCTCGCTGTAGTAGGTGCTGATGCCCTGCAAGGTGCTTTCAGGGATCCTGGTGCTGGCTTGCGGCTTGGGGTAGAACTGGGTGGGCTCGATGTACACCGCGTTATAGCGGCTCAGACTCAGGTTGGGGTCCACCCAACGCATCACCTGCGCGCCCGATGGCGACTTGGCTTCCTTGAGGTTGCTGTAGTCGGAGAGAAACCCGGAGTATTCGTCCGGCTGCGTCACCTTGCTGGAACACCCCATCACCCCGATCGTGGCAATACACACGGTGCTGATCATTATTCCCAGTTTCATCGCGAGACTCCTTGGCTGACGTTGAGGAAGCGTTGAGCATTAGGTATAGCTGATGCTGGAGCTGCGGCAATGGAGCAAACCCGCTAGGGGCGGCCTGTATTAACAGTCTTTGACAGTTTCCCGACAAAGCTCACAAAGACTCATCGACGGCCCGCCCCTAGCATTCGAGCATCCAAACCACCCCTCGGGTGCTCATCATGTTTCGCACATTGCGCAGTATTCCGCTGCTGGGTTGCCTGCTGGGCAGCCTCGGCTGCCACGGCCAGCCGCCGGCCCCGCCGCCCATTCCCAAGGGCGACTACAGCGCAATTATCCGCTACCTGCAAAAACGCATTCCCAGCGAAATGGCCAGGCAAAACATACCCGGCCTGTCCATCGCCCTGGTCAACGGCCAGGAACTGATCTGGGCCCAGGGCTTTGGCCTGGCCGACGAGGCCCTGGGCAAACCCGTCACCCCCAACACCGCGTTCCGCGCCGGCGCCCTCTCCAAACTGCTGACCGCCACCGCCGCCCTGCAACTGGTGGAGCAACAGCGCCTGGCCCTCGACGCCCCGATCCAGGACACCCTGCGGGAGTTCTACGTACGCTCGCGCTTTCATTCCGACCAGGCTGCCGCCGACCGCGACATCACCCTGCGCCGCCTGCTCAGCCACCAGTCCGGCCTGCCCAGCGAACACCTGCGGGACGTGCGCAACACCTTCGCCATGGGCCAGATGCCAATGCGTATTTCAGGGGTTTGGCTGAGCACGCCACCGGGGACCCAGGTGGCCTATTCCAACCTCGGCTACGCCCTGGTCGGCGCCGCCATCGAACGCAGCAGTCGGCAGGATTTCGAAACCCGACTGCAAAGCAGCCTGCTCAAGCCCCTGGAGATGAACCAGTCGAGCTTCGTCGGCACCGGCGCGCAACCGGGCTTTCGCGCCCGGGGTTATGCAGACGGCACCGTCAGCGCCGACGCCCAGGTGCGCGACCTTGCGGCCGGTGGCTTGTGGAGCAGCCCCAAGGACCTCAGCCACTACGTGCGCATGCTCTTCGCCCGGGGCCTCTATAAAGACAGACAGGTACTGGGCAGCCAGTCGATTGACGAGATGTTCAGCCAGCAAAACACCGGCAACGCCCTGGACTTCGACTGCCAGATGGGCCTGGGGTGGTTTCTCGCCCCTTGCGGCGATGAGCCGGTGGGCCCCGGCATTCGCACCTTCCAGCACAGCGGTGGCGGAGATGATTTCGCGGCGCAACTGACGATGCTGCCGGACCAGCAACTGGCCGTGATCGTGATGGCCAACGACAGCAACGCCGAAGAGATGGTGGTGTCCCTGACCACCGACACCCTGCGCCTGATGCTCCAGGCCCAGACCGGCGACCCGGTGTGTGCCGACAACTGCCAGGCGCCCGCCCACGGCCTGAAAATCCGCCAGGTGCCCGCCGCGATCGACCGCAGGCGCCTGGCGGGTTTCTACGCCACGGCCTGGGGTGTCTTCCGTATCAAGGACGAAAACGGCCAGCTGTATGGCGAGTTGGCCGACACCCGTTTCGAACTGCTGCGCGACGGCCAGGGCTGGCTGCGGGCACAACAGAAGTTCCTCGGCTTCTGGCTCAAGGACCTCGGCGAACTGGGCCGTGTGCAGCTGGATGTGGTAACGGTGCAAGGGCGCCAGATGCTCACCGCCCGCAGCCACGGTCAACGCGTCCCGGTGGGCGAACGCATCGAACCGACCCCGCTGAGCAATGCCTGGGCCGACACCATCGGCACCTATCAAGTGCTCAACACCCATGAGCCCGACGCGCCCCTGAGCGGCATCAGCGTGCGCCTGGAAAACGGCTTCCTGGTGATCCGCGGCCAACTGCACGACGAGCCGCTGACCGACTACATCCTGCTGCCCGTGGACAACGCCCATGCGGTGCTGGCCGGCAACGGCTATGGCCTGGGCGATACCGTGAGTCGCCAGGTCAACGGCCTGAGCGCCTCCGGCTACCACTTCAAACGTACCGATTCTCCCCACAACCCCTTGAGTCTCTGACCTCACATGAAGACCATCATGCGTTCAAAACACCTGTGCCTGTCCCTGACGTCGCTGTGCCTGCTGGCCAGCGCCGACACCCTGCTGGCCGACGACTGGGAGTACACCCTCAAGGCCGGCGTGGCCAACCTGCCCCGCTACAGCGGCAGCGACGAGCGAGTCACCGCGCCGGTGCTGGGGGCGGCCATCGTCAGCCCGTGGGGAATTTTCCTCGACACCGACAAGGGCCTGGGCTGGGGTTATGACGGCGGCGGTGCGAGCTTCAGCGCCTACGTCGGCGCCAGCGGCTCACGCAAGGACGAAAGCAAGACCGGGCGCCCGGGCTCGAAGAAACTCAAGGGCATGGGCGAGATCAAGACTCGCCCCCAGGTGGGTGTCAGTGGCAGCTATAACCTGGGCGGGGTGATTCTCGGCGCAACCCTGGAGCATGCGTTTGAGGAAGATGATCACAAGGATTCCGGCAAGGCGTTCACCCACCTGGAACTGAGCCTGGGCACCAACCTGTATGACGGCGACTACGGTTCGCTGGATGCCAGCCTCAACAGCCATTTTGGCGACAGCAACTACCTGCAGACCTGGTACGGCGTCACCACCGGCCAGGCCGCACAGAGTCGCTTCAAGGCCTACAAGGCCAGCGGCGGCAACATCAGCAACGGGATGAATCTGGTGTGGAGCTTGCCGATCAGCGAACACACACAGTTTTCGACGCTGTTGGATGTGCAGTACCTGGCAGACAAGGCCGGGCAAAGCCCGATTGTGGAGAGACGCTTGCAGACGTCGGTGATGGGGATGGTCGAGTACACGTTCTAACTTTGGTAACCCAATCAAAATGTGGGAGCGGGCTTGCTCGCGAAGGCGGTGTTTCAGTCAATGTATCCGGCGACTGATTCACCGCCTTCGCGAGCAAGCCCGCTCCCACATTTGATCTCCATGGCTCCTGGATGATTACTCGGCATACGCCCAGGTCATCCGAAACGATGCCCCGCCCCACTCCGAATCCAGCACTTCAACCTGCCCGCCATGCCATTGGCACACCCGCCGCACCAGCGCCAGGCCGAGGCCGAAGCCACCGGTGCGGCGGTCACGGCTGGCGTCCAGGCGCAGGAACGGCTCGAAAATCTTCCCTCGCCCTTCCACCGGCACACCGGGCCCGTCGTCATTGACCCGTACTTCATAGCCGGTGCCAAACTTCACCAGCGACACTTCCACGCGCCGGTCGGCATAGCGAATTGCATTGCGCAACAGGTTGATCACCGCCCGTGCCATAAAGCGCGGCTCGATACGGATGTAATCGACTTCACAGGTGCGCAGCAGCAACTGCACGCCTGCCGCCTCGGCCTCCAGGGCGACGCTGCCGAGCACACTGTCGAGCCAGCTGTGGGCCTCGATGCTTTCCCGGGTGATCTGCGTGGCGCCGCGTTCCAGGCTGGCGTAGGTCAACAGTTCCGAGACCATTTCTTCCAGCTCGCCGAGGTCGGCATACATGTCGGCGATCAGTGCGCGGCTCTCCCGTGGATCGGCCTGTTGCTTGAGCTGGTCGAGCTCAAACGACAGCCGCGCAATCGGCGTACGCAGCTCGTGAGACACGGCGTTGGTCAACTCGCGCTGGTTGGCGATCAGGCTTTCAATGCGCTCGGCCATCTGGTTGAAGTGCCCCGCCAGCTCGCGCACGGTAGAACGGCGCGGCAGCAGGATGCGCGAGCCGAGATCGTTGTCACCGAAACGTTGCGCGGCCAGGCGGATATGCTCCAGGTCACGCCAATGGGGCCGAACCCAGAAGTACAGGACAATCGCCAGGCACAGGCCGAGGAAGCCATAGGCCCACATGTACAGCCACTTGGGCTCTTCCGGCAGTTTGATTTCCAGCAGTTGGTGGCCGCCGTCGATGTTGGAGATGAACTCCATGAAATCCCCACGCACCACCAACTCGCCACTGGCCAGCAGTTGCTGCTCACGCTCGGTCAGTTTCAGCTTGTCCCGCTGCACCAGCGCCAGGCGCAGCCCATAGTGCGGTTGCAACTCGGCCAGGCGGGCGGCGCGCGCTTCCCCCGTCACCGGCCGCAATTGTTCCACCAGCCCATACGCCGGGCCGCGCAGGGCTTCGCGGTTGTAGGTTTCGTTGGCTTCCGGCAACAGCTCATCGAAGGTGTAGTTCACCAGCCAGATCGCCCCGGCCAAGCCAATGGCCAGGATGATATACAGACGCAGAAACAGCCTTAACATCTAGACCTCCCAGGCGAACGGATTGAACAAGTAGCCCTTGCCCCAGATGGTCTTGATGCACACCGGTTCCCGGGGGTTGTCATTGAGCTTGCCGCGCAGCTTGCTGATGTACACGTCGACGCTGCGGTTGAGCCCGTCAAAGGCAATACCGCGCATGCGGTTGAGAATGTCATCGCGGGAGAGGATTTTCCCGGCGGCGCTGGCCAGCAACCACAGCAGTTCGAATTCCATGGTGGTCAGGTCGATCTTCTCCCCGCCCAGGCTCACCACCCGGCAACTGCGGTCGATGGCCAGGCGGCCGAACTCAAGGGCGCCGCGCACCGTGGGTTCCGGCGCCTGGCGACGTTGCAGGGCGCGCAGGCGAGCCAACAGCACAGGCGGCTTGATCGGCTTGATCACATAATCATCGGCGCCGGACTCCAGGCCGAGGATGTGGTCGAGGTCGTCTTCCTTGGCGGTGAGGATCACGATGGGCGTGTCGGACACGTTGCGAATTTCACGGCACACATGCAGGCCGCTCTGGCCGGGCAGCATCAGGTCGAGCACGACGATCTTCGGCTTGAACTCCAGGAACGCCGCCAGCGCCAGGTCGCCGCGGTGCACGGCCAGCACCTCGAAGCCATGCTGGGACAGGAAATGGGCGATCAGCCCTGCCAGCTTCTCATCGTCCTCCACGAGCAAGACCTTGCCGAGACCCAAGTTATCCATAAATTTCCAGTGCACGCGCGGATTGAAGTGTGCGCATTATAGGTGGCAAGCCGGCAGACTAAAGCAGCTGGCCATCACTGGCCGACGAAGCTTCATGCTTTTAAGAGTTTTTAACAGTTTCACCGCAGTCTTTAACTCGGTACCGTCCGCCAGATGCGCCCCACACGCTTTTCGGAAGTGTCGCTGATGACAACACCACAAACACAAGAGAATCATGGCCCTCTACCTACATAGCGGGAGAAAACCATGTTCGTTCGTCACAAATCAGACATAGAAAACACCGCGCACTTTGTCGAATGGGGCGCTGGCACCAGCCATCGGTTGCTGACGGAAAAGGACGGGATGGGTTATACCGTCTGCCACACCGTCGTGCGTGCCGGCACCGAGTCACTGCTGCAATACCGTAATCACCTGGAGGCTTGCTACTGCATCGCCGGTGAGGGTGAAGTCGAAGATATGGACGGTAACGTCTACCCGATCCGCCCCGGTGATATTTATGCGCTGGACCAACACGACTGCCATTATCTAAGAGGCGGAAAGGAGCAGGACCTGGTGCTGGTCAGCGTATTCAACCCGCCGCTCAAGGGCGACGAGCGCCACAATCTCACGGATAAATCCGGCTCCGGCTACTGACGACGATTTGACTCACGGACACGAGCACACCATGCGCAAGGATTACCTGGCTTTCTTCATTTCGTTGTTTCTGTCACGCCTGGCCGACCAGATTCTGTTGTTCATCGTGCCGTTGATCGTGTTCCAGACCACCAACAGTGTGTCGTGGGCGGGCCTGGCGTTTTTTGTCGAATCCTTGCCGCGGTACCTGTCGTTCCCGGTGTGCGGGGCGTTGTGCGACAAATATCCCGCCGTGCGCGTCCTGCATATCAGCCAGGTGTACCGGGCGCTGGCGTGTGTGGCGGCGGTGCTGCTGTATGGAATGTTCGACGGGATTTACTGGATTGTCATGCTTTCGGCGCTGTGCGGCGTGTTGACCACCCAGGGCATCATGGCCCGGGAGGTGCTGCTGCCGCATATCTTTAAGCATTACACCTACGCCAAGACCTTGTCCTACTCGCAGATTGCCGACCAGACCGGGCTGGTGCTGGGCCCGCTGGTAGCGGCGCTGATGTTGGGCGTCTGGGCCTGGCACTGGGTCGTGCTGGGGGTTGCCGGGCTGTTCCTGCTGGCGGACCTGGCGATGCGCATCTGGCAACGCCACACCACGGTCAATCTTGAAACTTTCGAGCAGCACAACGACATCTGGCTGCAACCGTTGCGCGTTGCCTTCGGGCATATCCGCGACCTGCCGGAGCTGAAAAGGATTATCGCCCTGGCGGTGGGTGTGAACCTGATCATCGGCGTCACCCTCGCCACTTCCGCCGCGATGGTCATTGGCCAATACGCCGCCGGCAAGGACACCTACGCCGGGTTGCAGGCGGCCGGCGCGCTGGTGACCATCGCCATCCTGTTTTTCCTGGCGCGCGCTTCCCTGCCGCTCAAGGTGCTGGGCGGTTTGTCGTATTCGATGATTGCCGTGGGAGCGTTGATCACGGCCATCAGCCCGAATGTGTGGGCTTATGCCGTGGGTTTCCTGCTGCTGACCGGTTTCGACAAGATGTTCAACGTGTACATCCGCAGCGTCCGACAACGGGTAATCCCGGCCCGGGACTTTGGCAAGACGGTGGGCGTGCTGACCTTGCTCAACAACCTCTCGCAGCCGCTGGCCGGTTTGCTGATCGCACTGCTGGCGGCGCCGCTGGGGACGCAGGCGGTGATCCTGATACTCGCCGGGATCACCGCGTTGCTCGGTGCAGCGGTTGCGTCAGGCTGGCACGCCGCTGTGAAAGCGGAACTCGACGTCCGGTGACTCGATCAGTTCCTGCTCGGCGGCGCGTACACGGTCGATGACCTGGGCGATGTCCTTGGCGTCGCCGTACTGGTAAGCCAGTTTCAGGTAACCCTGGAAATGCCGGGCCTCGCTTTTAAGCAGGCCGAAATAGAACTTGCCGAGTTCTTCGTCCAAATGCGGCACCAGCGCTTCGAAACGCTCGCAACTGCGGGCTTCGATAAACGCGCCGACCACCAGGGTATCCACCAGTTTGACCGGTTCATGGCTGCGCACCACCTTGCGCAAACCCGAAGCGTAGCGGCCGGCGGACAGCTGGCGCAGCTCGATCTTGCGCTTCTTCATCAGGCGCATGACTTGCTCATGGTGCACCAGTTCTTCCCGTGCCAGGCGTGACATCAGGTTGATCAGGTCGACGTGGGAATGGTACTTGGCGATCAGGCTCAAGGCGGTGCTGGCGGCCTTGAATTCACAGTTCTTGTGGTCGATCAGCAGGGTTTCCTGGTCGGCCAACGCGGCCTGGACCCAGCCGTCGGGGGTGCGGCAACCGAGGAATTCGTGGATTTCTGGCAGGTTCATCGGGCTCACGGGCAAAGATTCACAAAAGGCCGGCGATTATACCGACCGCGCCGCAGACCGCCAGCTACCGGGCTTGATGTGCATCAACATGACGTGTGCCGGGCAGCAACTATAGTTGTTCCACGCCCACCCTTTTTTGGAGAACCCGACCATGCAAGCCATACGCAGCATCCTGGTGGTCATCGAGCCTGAGCATTCGGAAAGCCTGGCCCTCAAGCGCGCCAAGCTGATTGCCGGCGTCACCGGGGCACATTTGCATTTGTTGGTGTGTGACAAGAAGCACGAGCATTCTGCGATGCTGAGCCTGCTGAAGGCCGGTTTGCAGGAGGATGGCTACAGCGTCACCACCGAACAGGCGTGGAATGACAGCCTGCATGAAACCATCATCGACGTGCAGCAGGCAGAGGGGTGTGGGTTGGTGGTCAAGCAGCATTTCGCTGACAGCCCGTTGAAAAAGGCGCTGTTGACGCCTGCCGACTGGAAGTTGATGCGCTACTGCCCGACTCCGGTGCTGTTGGTGAAGACGTCCAGGCCGTGGGCTGGCGGGGTGATTTTGGCGGCCATCGATGTGGGCAATTCTGATGCCGAGCATCAAGCGTTGCATAACGCGATCATTGATCATGGGTTTGATATCGCGAGCCTGGCCAAGGCGCAGTTGCATGTGATCAGTGCGCATCCGTCGCCAATGCTGTCGGCGGCGGATCCGGTGTTTCAGCTCAAGGAGACGATCGAGGCCCGGTATCGTGAGCAGTGCAAGGCGTTTCAGGCGGAGTTCGATATTGACGACACTCATCTGCATATCGAGGAAGGGCCGGCCGATGTGTTGATTCCTCATGCGGCGCACAAATGGCAGGCGGCGGTGACCATCATAGGTACGGTGGCGCGCACCGGGATTTCAGGGGCGTTGATCGGGAATACGGCGGAGGTGGTGCTGGATGCGGTGGACAGTGATGTGTTGGTGCTTAAGCCGCAGGAGTTGATGGATCATCTGGAAGAGCTGGCTAATGGGTGATGCTTCTTTTTGGGGGCATATCCGTTTTTGGGTGATGGCTTGTATTGGTTCCGCTCTTACAGCGGGTCACTTTTGAAAGGAGCCCAAAAGTAACCAAAAGGCTCTTGCCCCACCACTCGGCACCTCGCCTAGGCTCGGTGTGCCCTCACTCCGGCTTTGGACCGTGGGCCGCCGTCA